>JAOUPN010000164.1 GCA_029879905.1 Nitrospira sp.
TGCGCATGGGAAAGGAAAGCATGTGTTAGGTACGGTTGCCGCCCTTGATGAGGCCGAGATTCAGGTTCTCACGAAAGACGGAAAAACCGTCTCAATTCAAACGGTCGCCGAGACGAAATATCAGAACCGCGCAAAGGACGGGAGTGAGACCCTTCCTCAGGTCGGTGACCGCGTGGTGGTCGATGTCAAAGAACGAGACGGGAAGTTGACGGCCACGCAAGTCAAATTTTCTTCTGGTGCGACAGAACAGAAGCCATAAGTAGATGATGTCATAAGGCTGATGAGTCACTGTCCCGTCCTCGTGGACAGTGACGTTTCCCACGACACTTCGCAGACGGATTTTGTGAGAACGTCCGCCCCAGCGAGCCATCGTGACCGGAATGGTGTTCCTGTTTGAGTGATTTGTTCCCCTGTTTCCCGTCAGATGCTCCTCCTTTATTAGTGCTCGCACAGACGTGTTCCCTGACCCTCCCGGGCAGATGGTTGCCCTGCTTCTCCTGCACAATCGCGCAATCGGAACGAACTGGACAAAGAAGACAGTACCGTACAAGTATGCGTTACTCGTAATGGGTCCACATACGGAGGACTTTTACGGTATGTTCTTTGTGAAGCACCTGATAGACAAGCCGATGTTGGATATTGATTCGCCGGGAATAGGCCCCAGCAAGATCACCAACCAACTTTTCATAAGGAGGAGGGATCTGAAACGGATCGTTCGCAATAATGGCCAGAAGCTCTTCTGCCTTGGGCCGGAGGCCGCTGGCAGCTAACTTTTTTGCATCACGTTGAGCGTGCTTTGTGTAGACCAGCTGCCATCTCACCAGCGCAGATCCTTGGCGCACTTGGAGAGAGGGGTCTTCATTCCTTTCCGAATCGATTCCCGCATCCCGGGAATCGAGAGCAAATGTACAGTCTCCTGAATGGCACGCCAATCTTCTTCGGAGAGAAGTATCGCATTAGTCCCTTCGCCAGTAATGAGGATCGGCTCATGGGAACGTGCGGTTTGAGCCATAAGTTGGCGCAATTTTGACTTGGCTTGTGTGGCGCGAACAGTCGGCATAATACAATCCTGTCGTAAACTATCACACCCGTAAAAGCTAAGGGAGCCTGGCTGAATTGTCAAGCGAGGCGTATTATTCTCTGTCCGCATGGACAGTGACGTTTTCAGTGACACATCGGGGATGGATATTCTGCAGAATCATGGTCCTGCTCTCAGCTGTCCGAACCCACCAATGCAAGCTATACTTACGATGTGGTGTCGCGACTGACCGATATACTGTATCAAGCCAAAGTTCCACAGTTCAACAGTGTGATCAGGAACGAGCGGTTAAAATCCTGTACATTATAGGAACATAACGTAATGGCTGAGAAGACCGAGTCATGCCCGTGAAAACGGGCATCCAGGTGTTTCAGATTTCTGGGATTCCTGCTAGAAACACGCGGGAATGACAAGGGACCTATGGTCAACTGCGAAATGCCGGCTAAGGGCACATAGCACGAGTGAACACTTGGCGCATCAATGCCATGGCCTCCTCTCCCCACAGAGAGAGATTGTGCAATCCTGCGCAAGAGGTGAATGGACGTAATTGTGTATCTGAGGGTGGAGTTGGGTGGATAAAGTGTCTTGGACGAGCAAGGTAGTGAAGGTGTGCACATCGGAACACTATGTATGGCATTGATAGGTATTCGGAAGGGATATTAGAAGTGCTACAAATCAAGAAACTGGTTTGCCGGCATAGGCTGACCGATCTACTCAATAGTAAGGCCACCAATGAATCGCCATTTGTTCTACTTCCGGCCCGGTGAAGAAGCCAGAATGTTGGCTAGATGCCAATTCAGCGTGGGGGAAGATGGTAGGTGTGGAGCGATCCTTACATATCCGATCAAGGGTATGCCATGGCGACGAAACGTCGTGAGGAGCTATGAGTTCTGCCTTCCTGAAGAAACAAAAGCGCTCCTGTTTGCTGATGTTCATAGAATTCGTACGGAATTTCCCGCTGAGTGCCTGTCCAATGAGCAGCTCTGGAGTGATTCCTCTGAAAAGGCCAATGGGATTACCAGGGATAGAGCGACTGGAACGCTTTGCTACTCCATCGCAATCTATGTTGAGGGTGGCAAGCCCGAGGAGTCCTATGCGCTACGCGAGAACTCCAAAGCGTTGTTGGAGTCAGTGCTTTATCGAACTATCTCTGCTCTCACCACGCCGTACGAGAAGCTGTGACCATAACGGCCTAACTCATCACTCTACCGGACTTACACAAAAATCAGAGAAGAAAAGGGGGCCTTCCTATTGCTATAGGTCAAGCCTGCTTGCATGAGTAGAGGATGAGGGGGGTGCATGCGATCCCTCTGTCGGGTTAGAGGAATTGGCAAGCGGTTAGGTCTGAGGCGAGCCTCAATCCGATGGCTGGCCGAGGATGTGCAAGCAAAAGTAGAATGTCCCCTTTTATCATGCCCTTTTATCATGATGTCTTCGGTTGTCCGGCCCTGTTCTTCGTGTGAATTCCTCCTTTAAAGCCCATAGGGACAGACCTCATCGGACAATCCCTCCCGTAACGGTTCTGTCGCTCGATGCCTCTTGCCGTGGCTTCGTAACGGCTAGCCTGACTTCGTCGCAGGTTAGGATGTCTTGATCACGCCATGATCATCCACGAAGTAGGTTTCGACCTGAAGATTCGGGAATCGGGCGGTGATGTTGTGTCTGATCCGTTCATGTTCGTTTCGGTGAAAGGCCTGTTCCTTATCGGTGTCAGTATGAAATCGATCGAATCCACCGTATGCCCCGCAATCATGATGGGTGAAGAGTAGACACCGGTTGGTCTTGTAGCGGACGATCGCCCGTTCTAACTCCCCCATCATGTAGCCGAAATCCTGTTCCTTATCCGGCGAGGCAAACACCTTTGCTCCGCCGGCGACGGTGATGGGATTGACGCGGAAGAGTCCCATAAATTTCAGGAACTCCCTCGTCGTTTGCCAAAAACGGTGATCAAAACAGCAGAGGACGAATGCCTGTACTTCATATCCATCGGTCTTTGCTTCCATGGCGAACAGATAGGTTGTGTCTTGGAGCTTCGTGACCGCATCGTCGGGATAGGGGGACCCGCTGACTTGCGCGGCATGTCGTAACGCCTCCAATCGCCGAGGATAATGGTATTCCGGCCGTATTAATGCCAGCACACCGAGCCCATCGAGCACCTCCGTGACAGCCGGCTGCATGCCGACGAAGAACAGATGCTGATCATGTGCCTGAATGATATGCAGTATGTCCTCGACTGCAAGGGCCGATGTCCCATCGATAACCGGCACGTCGGCGAGGTCGAGCACCACGCATTTGAAGCCGCCGAACTGGCGAATGCCTTCCAACCTGCGCACCATCGTTTTCGCAGATCCGAATCCCATCGGGCCGTTGATGTGGATCAAGATGATTCGACCGGTGTTACGGCTGAGAATGTCCGCTTCCTCTTTGCTTAAGGGAGTCTCCGTAGTTGCGGCCGTGATCACTTTCAAGTTTGTGAGTTCAAGGTCCCCCATGCGTTTAACGAAAAAAAGGCTCGCCAGAACCATACCAAAGCCCACTGCGACAATGAGGTCAATGAACACCGTCGTGAGGAGGACGATCCCCATCACCAGCACATCGGCTCTGGGAGCTCGAACGACATGTCGGAGAAATCGCCAGTCAATGATGTCGATGCCCACCTTGAACAGAATGCCGCCGAGTACAGCCAAGGGAATCCGTTCTGCCAGAGGAGCAATTCCCAGAAGAATGGCTACCAGCACCAGCGCGTGGAAAATGCCGGAAATGGGGGTGCGCCCACCGGTACGTATGTTCGCGACGGAACGCATCGTGGCCCCGGCTCCCGGGAGCCCTCCGAAGAGACCGGCAACCATATTGCCGAGGCCCTGTCCGATCAGCTCACGATTTGAGTCGTGCTGAGTTCGAGTCATATTGTCACAGACGAGAGAAGTCAGCAGGCTGTCGATGCTTCCCAGTAGGGCGAGGACCATAGCTTCCTCAATGACCAGGGTGACGGCATCAAGGTGCATGGTCGGCATGATCGGAGATGGAATCCCCAGGGGAATGGTCCCAATGACCGGTGTATCGGGGAGGAACCATGTCGCGAGAGGGGTGGCCACCAGCAAGGCGATGAGCGGAGGAGGAACCAGCTTGCCGATACGCTCAGGTGTGAGAGAGACAATGGCGATCGTGAGCGCACCAAGAAAGATGGCTTCGTAGCCCGGATCAATGACGAAGCTCGGAATTGCTGCCAGCGTTGAGACGATTCCTTCGTGTTTTGCGCTGTGGCCGAGCAATGGTCCGAGCTGGAGAATGATAATGAGGCACCCGATCCCGCTCATGAAGCCGGAGATCACCGGATATGGCACTAGTGTGATAAAGCGTCCAAGCCCGCTGACTCCCAGTAAGACCTGAAACCCTCCGCCCAAGATGACCGCTGTGAATGCGAGTGCCGGCTCGGAATCGAATTGGAGGATAATGCCTGCCATGACGATGGTCATGGGGCCCGTGGGTCCTGATACCTGAGCCGGTGTTCCCCCGACCAGCGCAGCGGTGAACCCGACAAAAATAGCGCCGTATAATCCGGCAACGGGGCCGAGCCCTGACGCGACTCCGAATGCCAGTGCCAGAGGAAGCGCAACGACAGCGGCCACCAAACCACCGTAGAGATCCCCCTTGAGATTCTTACCGTGGAGACCATGAATCAGCGGCATTGGTGGAATTATCTCCTAGTCGGTTGAAACAATCCTGGTTCCATGCATCTGTCTCTTACTCGATCCATGGGCGGACCGGATGGAGGCAGGCCCTCGTGAATCTTATGAGAGCGAATCGGCATGTTCAGAGTGACATCGCGACAGCACATGTATCTCATGATAGGATGCCTTTCTGAGAACAGCAAGGAGGTTGCATAAGCGGTGGCGGGAAATTGTATAATACACCGTCTAGAGTCATGAGGCCGGTGGCTTTGCAAGCGTAACGTGTAAGTGTTATGCGATCTGAATGTACGGCTCATTCCAACATAGCTCCGTCTTTCCCCGTCGGCTGCGCTATCTGACGCTATTGTGCTACCGACATGGGTATGATCCTCCTCGGTGCGCCGCACATTCCTCGCGCCCCAAGATGTTCTCGTTCGTTCAAGCCTGAATCACGCGTGGCACAAGGTCAATCTTCTATTTATGCATTTGCATTAAGGAGTCTCTCTGCACGTATGATGGATGAGTCGGTTTTGAACCGTATGACGGGGAGAGAGAATCGTTTCGCTCAATGAGCCAGGCGGCTGTGTGATCTCTTGAACAGGTAAGGTGTGTAGGGGACAGTTTCTCTGTTAACTCTGTGCGGCAATGTTTGCAAGGAGGCAGCGATGAAATGGATGACGTGGAAAGGCCTGATAGTCACATGTGTCTGTGCGAGCAGTTTTGCAATGGCCGTTGTGGCTGAGGCCTATGAGGAGGGGACTCTTGCCGAAAGTGGGTCGCTTTCAGGAACGGTTCGTTTCGAAGGTAAGATGCCGATGCCGAAGGGATACAATCTCACGACTGTTCCGGACCCGATCTATTGCGGGCGGATTTCGGACGGGAGAGGGTGGAGATTGTTGCAACCGTTTGACGTGGGGTCAAACGGGGAGTTCCGGCATGTTGTCGTGTTTCTCGATGGCATTGAGAAGGGAAAGCCGTTCGGCGAGTATACCCCTCCCAGAATCGAAGCCATTGATTGCAAGTTCGAGCCGTTTATCAATGTCGTGCGCGATCTCCACGATGTGGTCGTCGTCAACATGGACCCGGCCTTTCACGATATTCAAGCGTATGAAACCTCAAACTTAGGGCCGCGGGTCTTGTTCAATGTTCCGTTGCCGATCAGTAAACGCTATCCTCGTGAAGCCGGTCTGAGCGCGAACTTTCATAAACATTACGAAGGTGCGACGGTTGTCCAATCGGTCAAGATGACGAGAGGCCGGAAGATTTTCACCATGCAATGCGGGTTTCATCCCTACATGGAAAGTTGGGCGTTGGTTGCCGACCACCCCTATTACACATTGGCGGACAAAGAGGGGCGATTTGAGCTGAAGGATATCCCCCCCGGCACCTATACAGTGAAAATCTGGTACCCATATCTCGGAAACGAGATCGAGCAGACTGTGACGATTGAGCCGAGCAAGGAGGCAAACGTCAATCTGACGGTCAAGGCTCCGACCGGGCGGCTCTATGCCAACCAAATGGTTGAAAATGCCTATGTCCGATACACCATTACGGAGGATGTGCAGAGCACGATCGTGCCGACGTTGGAAAAGCAAACAATTGAGAAAAGCGAATGAGCGAGTCCTGATTGAATGGCTGATGTGGAGCCCTAGGGTTTAATAGCCCGTGGGGCCGCATCAGGGAGGTGATAGAAATGTCGTACGAATGACTCACGGCTGGGTCACGTAGCGGCGGAATATACAATTGAGGTCAGGCGCTGCCATAGTGACCGTCGTTACGTTCGTCAAGACAATGGAAACAAGGTGTGTTGCGTTTGGGCCTCGAACTCTCCATTATCCAATCATGGCGTAATCCCATTTCTGCAGATTATAAGTGAGTGGTAGAGTAGATCACTTGATGGTCAAGAGCGCAAAGCCTGACGCAACAATGCGCGTCGATTAGATTTCATAATGACACGATGCTGCCTGCAGCTGAAGGGCGAAGATACTAGGACTATCCCATGTTTGATCGTTGAACGTTACGGCCTCCCAGCCCAGGTGTTTCCCATGCTAAAACCGCTTCACTGTGTGAAATGCGAGTTGTAAAAAAGGGAAGCGCTCTTTCTCTGTTTGTGCCAGTCAAAAACGGTCCTGCCGAAGAATGTGCAAAAACGATCTGGGATATCTTTGTCGGATGTGGCATGCTCTGTCGTGAGATAGCTTCTGCGAGAGATTCTCTAGAGTCCCGGGTTCGTGTGTTCATGACGCTGATCATGCGCTCCTTATACGTGCGAACGGCGGATGAGGCAATTCGCGGGTATGAGGACAGTGCGGTCATCAACAGGTTGACGTGTGATCGGCATGCCGACCGAACAAAGGTGGAGAGGTTTCTTTCGATGGTTACATATGCCTCTGAAGTGTGTCGGAAGAATCCATTTGGTGTCCCCATGATTTCAAACTGGAGCCGTGTGACGGCCGCGGTTCCTGATGTGTGCGAGCGCCTGCCGAATGCCGTAGGGGAGGATCAGCGGTGGGATTCGACCACGTAACGTCTAGTCACCCTCGACCGGTCACATCATCCGTCCCTTTGACGGCGGAAACTGAAGCCAGACTGCAGTCTGTGAACGAAGCCGAGATTCTTGTCGGCATTCCAAGTTACAACAATGTGGACACGATCGGCCATGTAGTCCGCGCCGTGAGCGCAGGCCTGGCCAAGTATTTTCCCGGGCGTCGTGCGGTGTTGGTGA
>JAOUPN010000027.1 GCA_029879905.1 Nitrospira sp.
TGCAAGGACGCGGCGGCAAAGGCATCATCAGCGTCAAGACGACGGAGAAGAACGGACTCGCCGTCGGATTTCTCCAAGTACGCGACAGCGACGAAATCATGCTGATGGCGGCGCAAGGGAAAGTGCTCCGATGCAAGGTCGGCGATATCCGGGAGATCGGCCGCAATACCCAAGGTGTTCGGATTCTGGATCTCGACGGAGAGGAGGATCGCGTGGTGGCTGTGGCCCGGTTGGCCGAGCGGGAAGACCCCGCTTCCGAAGAAACTTCAACGATCTGATCGCCCCTGGTCTGCCATGCAAGAGAAAGGGTCCTCTCCTACGCCGTCTTCAGGTCAGAAGACAAAGAAGCCGTTGGACATCGTCGTGAAATTTGCGATCGGTGTGTTCATCGGATCCTTTGTGCTGATTTGGGGCGGTATGTATCTCAGCCGCCCGGATCGATCGATCCCGCCCTACACCGTTGGGTCTCAGAATGGATATCTTGTGGCCACAAACGTCCCTCACGATACGACGGACGAACAAATTGAGAAATTATTGAAACGGTTCAGGAAGGTCGGACACGAGACGCGCGATTTCGGGCCGATGAAGATTTACCCCACGACGCCGGATGACCCTGAGGGCCGTTACAGGGAGATCGTGATTTATGTGTTCGATGACCACGGGTGGACCGATCCGGACATATTGACAAAGTATTTGGCTGGGGACACCACCGTCGTTAACGCGTATCAGCGACGCATGCGTGGATACTACCGGTTACATGGCCAAGAAGAGCAGGGGGGGCTTGGTGCGTTCTCGAAGAGCGAGACGATCATCGACGGAACCCGTCCGCTTTTTCATGGGCTTGTGACGGACCCCTTGCCGAAAAATGAGGAGCCTGCCGAGACGGGTATTTCAATATCGCCGTGGTGAATCGTTTGCGTAGGTCGGGGTCTTGGATGCCGGCGGTATGGGGATCCATCTCGACACCCAATTCTGAATCGGCGGGAATCTCGTCCTCAGATGGGGAGGTTGAGGCGCTGATCGGCATAGGAATCTCTCCCACGCGAAGCACGATCTCTTCGATCAGTGCGGCTCCTGTGGAGTCATGCAGCTTGGCAAGGAGCGTCGGCTTCAAATACGTGAGTTGCTGGAGCCAGACGGAGTTTCGAACGGTCAGGTAGAGTTTTTTAAAGCGGATATGGGCCGGCCAGGTTTGTGACGCGATAGGTTCCCCCATAATCTCGGGCCACTGGCGTTGTACACGGGCTTCAAGAAGCTTGGATTCAAGGCCAAGCCGTTTGGCAAGGCCGGAAAGAATGACGCTGCAGGAATCAAGCGAACCCCGTGTCGGCATGGCAGGATCATAGCAAAAGCCGATGCAAAAGTGTGAATGTTTGGGGACGGTGTGCCCATGACAGGTGCCAAAAAAGAGAGTACAGGGAAGGTGGCGGCGACCAATCGCAAGGCGTACCACGACTACTTTATTGAGGAAAAATTCGAAGCCGGTATCGTCTTGACAGGCACCGAAGTGAAGTCATTGCGTGATGGGAGGGCAACCCTGCAAGACAGCTATGCCAGCGTGAAAGACGGCGAGGTCTTTCTCTATCACTGCCATATCAGCCCTTATAGTCATGGCAACTTGATGAACCATGACCCTCTCAGAGTCCGCAAACTGCTGCTCCATAAAAAGGAGATCAACAAGCTGCTCGGTAAAACGCAACAGAAGGGATTGACGCTCGTGCCGCTCCGTATCTACTTCTCGGAGCGTGGCAAAGCCAAGGTCGAACTTGGCCTTGCCAAGGGTAAGAAGCAGTATGATCGCCGAGAGTCGATCAAAGCCCGCGAAGCCGGCCGAGAGGTCGAGCGGGCCATCAAAGAGAGGAAATAGCGTACGTAATCATCCCCGATTCTTCAGGTGATCGCCGGCCTCTTGTCGTTCCCGCGAATGTTTAGCAGAACCCAGTTTTCTCCGTCGCCGTGTCATGCTCTCATCGTGCAAGGAGGTGTGACTGCTTGCTTACGAGTGCACTGGTGAATTGCGGAGTTCGGGATCAGTGGGGCTCTATCAAGACGTCGTTCGGCACGAACGGGGAGGAGTCGATAGGATTGCCGCTGACATGCAGTGCGGGGTTTGCATCACAGCAATGTTCACGTCCTTTAATCCTGTCCTGCCTCCAAAGCTTTGTACATCACCCCGAAAATCACGCTTACGGCGAGCACGCCGAAAATCAATACCATCATGATTCCTCACCCCCTTTCAGTGACCGTACCTAACATACTCCTCCTGTATGAAGAGCCTGTGAGGAACGTATGAAGAATTCTTCATGCTCGACCGTCTGAAGGTGTCTATCTTTACGGTCGGTTCTCCGAGTAGTGGAGAGCACAAGTCGGCGATTGGTGATCACATTCGGAAAGGCAGGATACTCGAGACTACGTCAAATTCGTGTGGCGGGTCATGGGAGGCAATCGCAACGTGAAGACCGAACCTTTTCCGACGCGGCTCGTGACCGAAATTGTTCCACCGTGCGCCTCGATGATTTCTTTGACGATGGGGAGTCCCAATCCTGTACCGGCGGCATCCTTGGCTCGCGCCCAATCGGTTCGGTAGAACCGCTCAAAGAGGTGCGGAATATTCTCCGGCTCTATTCCATGTCCGGTGTCTTCGACGGCCATAATCACATCCTGACCGAGGGGTTGGAGGCGGATGGTCACGGCTCCTTCCGAAGGGGTATAGCGCAGGGCATTGTCGAGCAGATTGATCAGTGCTTGTTTGAGCCATTGTGCGTCGCCGAGGACAGGCGGAACCGGATCGGCTTCAAAGGTCAACGTAATGCGACGATCGTCGGCCAACAGCATCAGTTCATCGACGATCTCTTGGATCAAGGGCTCTAATTCAAGCGGCGTGAGATGGATAGGCGGTTTACTGCTGGTGAATTTGGCGAGGGTCAGCAGCGGCCGAGTGAGCGCAATGAGTCGTTCGACCTGCTCCAAATTGTTGAGGAGCACGTCGCGGTACTCGTCGGTAGTTCGTGCTTTCAAGAGCGCGACCTCCAAGTTGCCCTGAAGGACGGTCAGGGGGGTTTTCATTTCGTGAGCGGCGATTTCGCAAAAATTCCGTTGGACTTCGCTGCTTCGCTGAAAGTGATCCAGTACGGAATTGACGGCCTGCGTGAGCCGCCGAAATTCTTGATAGGGGGTATCCAAAGGCAACCGTTTTCCCAGATCGTCGTCGGACATCGTTTCCGCCCCCGTGCATAACGCCTCGATGGGGGCCAGGACTTTTTTGGTCAACCACACGCTGCCGACCCAGGTGACGAGTAACGTAGTCCCTGAGCTGAGGGCCAACAGGACCAGTAGTTTGCTCAACGCCTTGTGGTAATGGAGGAGCGACGTTTCCGCTTGCAGCACATATCGGACATTCCCTTGTGAGGTGACGGCGGTAAATAGGCGTCGTGCAGGGGTTCCATCAGGCCGTGCAACCGTTTCGTACACGGTCCGTTCGAGCGACACTTGTTGGAGCATGTCTGAAGGAACCGAGGGGTGAGCCGGAGCGTTGGGACTTTTCCATATGAGCCGCCCGTCCGGTGAAAACACTCGAAGTGAATGGATTACGCCGTGAAGTTCTCGCTGTTCCGACACGCCCGGGTTGACCAGGGCCGACGGCGGCATACCGTTGCCGGTATTGTTCAGAATATCGGGATGGTGGTCGACAATTTCGGCGAGGGTTTCCACTAACTCCAATAGGCGTCCGTCCACAAATCGGTGCAGCAAGGACTCGCTCGCGAAATACACCAGTGCGGAAAACATGAGGAGTCCGGCCATGAGGATGACGGCGGACCGGCTAATGAGCATGCGTAGCGAATTCATGCGGTCGGACTAGGATCCTCCAACATATACCCTGCGCCACGAACGGTGGCGATCAACGGCGGAGAAAAATCACGATCGATTTTGGCCCGCAAGGCCCGGATGTGAGCATCGACGATGTTGGTCATAGGATCATAGCTGATATCCCAGACATGTTCGATAATCACGGTCCTTGTCAGCACCCGATTCTTGTGACGCAACAGGAATTCGAGCAAGGCATACTCTTTATTGGTCAAGGAGATTTCCTGCCCGGCTCGCCAGACGCGACGAGTCGCCGGATCCAGGGTCAGATCGGCGGCTTGCAGTTGAACCAATTGCTGTTGGCTGCCTCGTCTGAGCAAGGCGCGGATCTGCGCCAGCAGTTCGACAAAGGCGAACGGCTTCGGCAAAAACTGGTCTGCGCCGGTATCGAAGCCGGACACCTTGGTTTCCACGGTGTTGCGGGCGGTTAAGAGGAGTACCGGTGTCGTGAGTCCCTTGGCGCGGACACGGTGGCAGAGGGTCAGGCCGTCAAGTTTGGGCAGCATGATGTCCAAAATAAGCAGATCGTAGGGATTGGTCAGAGCCAACGCCAGACCCTCCTCGCCGTCGGACGCGACGTCCACCGCATAGTTCTCTTCCTTGAGCCCTTTACGGACAAACTGTGCCAGGTTCGCATCGTCTTCAACGAGGAGAATGCGCATCGTCGTGGTTCCTTGCCGTCCAAAGGTCAAGAGGGATTCAAAAGCGGGTCCTCTGTCGGTGAGGACGGAGTTTCCGCCTTGTGTTTAAGCGCCCGGCCTTTTCCGGGAGTCGGATCGGTGACGATCCCGTAGACTTCTCGCCCTTCATGGCCTTCGGGGAGGTATTCGGTGATCGGCATCCCGTCTTCACGGACAAAGAGCAAACAATGGCAGTATTTGTAGATCTGCATCTCATCACAGGCACACATCCATCGTCGAAGTTTGGCCTCGGCCTGTTTGTCCTTGTAGAAGTTACAGGGACAGAGGGGTTTGCCGAGTTCCTCGACGTGCATGGCAAGACCCTTGACCACCGCTTCGGTGACCGCCGGGTTCGGGTGCATGGCCGTACCGCTTTTTTCGGCAAAACCATTCACAAATTTCAGAATCTTCTCAAGACTCTCCTGTTTCGGTTCAACCACGGGACTACTCCTCTCGTCAAGGACGGGAATTCAGGACACGAGCTAGTTTACAAGGGAAAATTGCTCCTTTACAATCCGCCTCTTTAGCCGTTTAACCGGAGTGTCGGTGGACTTGTCAGCATACAGTGCGTTGCAGGCCCGGTTGGCTCACAAGGTGGGCCGTACGGTAGCTGAACCGCTTCTCGCTCGCGTAACAGAGGCAATCGGTACCCCGCAGGGAATTCTTCACATTTCAGCACTTCTCGACGAGCTTGAGGGGGTGTCGGCAAAGGCGGTGCATGCCGCGATCGACGCGATGCCGGAATTGGAGCGTTGTGCCGGATTCTCCGAGCTCATTCCGTGGCTCGACATGGGCATTGCGTTGGCCGAGTCCTCCGGTGCCACGGCCCTGAGATATTTTAAACAAAGCCCCGAGGTTCTCGGCATGATCGACGGAACCGAGAGACGTCGGGCCGTATTGGCGATCGCATTGGAGTTGGCCGATCGTGACGGCAATGTGGCATGGGAATACCTGCGCGCCGCGCCGAACATTCTTCAGGCTGTCCCGCTTGAGGATGTCGCACGCTGGCTTGATCTCGCTATTGAGCTGGTCACAGTCGATGTGGTGGTGGGGCTTGAATACATTCGGCAGATTGCTCGGGTGGCGTCTGTCATCCCGATTACTGAAGCCGGAAGGTGGTTGTCGTTCGGCATGAAACTGGTGACGCCGAATACCTTGGGCAAACCCGACTATTTGGCGGCCATCGAATTTATGCGGACGAGCCCCTCGATTCTCGGCGACATCGAGCATCCCGCCGTTCGAACCAGGGTCCTGACCGTGGGGATCATCTTGGCGGAAGACTCACCTGAATCAGGGGTGATGTGGCTGACGGAATCTCCTGGTTTGCTGCGCGCGCTTCCCTCGATGGAACGGCAAGTGACGGTGTTACAATACGGTGCGCTGCTTGCCGAACAGGATGCCGAGGCCGCTCTGCACTATTTCCGACGCTGTCCGGAAGTCATGAGCCTCATCGGCGACGGACCCCAAGCCGGTTCACGATTCGAGACCTGGTTTACGGCCGGTATGGAAGTCCTGGCGTATAGCCGGGAAGGGGGACGGGCCTACTTCGCAGTGGAATCATTAAAAGCCCTTGCTTCTGTTGAACAGGCCATGAGCGGGGTGCCGCTCCGCCAGATCGCCCGGAAGGTGAAATTGTTTGTTCAGGGACTCTGCGGCACGGACGTGACCGTGACGGCACTGTCGGAGTCATCCTCCACGACCGATACGCGAGCCGTCGTCAGCGCCGATGGGCGTGCCATTGCCCTGCCCGCGGTCCTTCGTCGTTATGCCACAGCCGAGGAGAATGAACGATTATACATGGTCATGGCCGCACACGAAGCAGGCCACTTGGAATTCGGGACCTATCGACTCAGATTGGATTCGCTCGGGGACGTGTGTAAAAAGGTCAGGGTACGGTATGGACATCCGGAGGCAGGAGTCCCGAATACCCTGGCGGCATTGTTTCAGCTGTATCCCCATCCGCGCCTGGCCCAGGATTTGTGGACGGTCCTGGAGGACGCCCGTATCGAGTACTTGCTGCAGGTGGAATATCCGGGTCTTCGGCGCGACCTCGCGCGGTTGGCGGCAGAGGCCGTGACCCCTCGTGATCCTTCCCAGGGTTTGTCGGTGAAAGAGCTTCTTGTTGATTGTCTATTGCGGCTGTCGACGGGTGAATCGGTCGAATCTGCGGTTCCGCACGCAGTTCAAGAGGAAGTGGCCGCCCTATGGGCGTTGTGCGGTCCCCTGTTCCAGCCGACGGCCACCGCGGAGGATGTTGTCCGTCTGGCGCATGCACTCTATGTCATGATTGAGGAGCAGGTCGGTGTCTCCGGCGATGAGATCGAGCCTGACTCCGCACAAGACGATTCTGAGGAAACGGAAACTGCGTCGGCGCCATCAGAACGAACAAGCGACGGCTATCGTCCGATGACAAATCCTGTCTATCGGGGCGCCATGAATCCGGAGGTGATTTCGCGGGATCGGATGCGGATCGAACAAACGGGTGAGCAGGAATCGGACGGGAGTCACGCGGGCGGCGAGCGCGCCGAGTCGCCCGACCGATCGGGTTCGGCCATCGGTACAGGGCAGAGAGGTCACCAGTCAGAGGACTTGCACGATCTTGCCGGTGGGCAGACCCTGCATTCCGCTGTCGAGGAATTGCTCTTGCTTGACGTCGAACAGCGGCCTGACCCGATGTCTCCTGATCATGACGAACGAGCGATCCGGTATCCGGAGTGGGACCATACCATTCAGGATTATCGCGCGAACTGGTGTCGTGTCGTTGAACGTTCCGCAGACACAGGATCGTCCGAATGTGTCGATACGGCCTTGGCGACTCATCGAAGCGTGATCAAATCGATCAGAAGGTTTTTTGAAGGCTTGAGACCTCCGGCATTTCGTCGTGTTCCGGGACAAGCTGAGGGAGAAGATCCGGATATCGATGCTGTGGTGCGAAGAGCCGTTGAGCTTCGAGCGGGACTGGATGGAGACGAACGGGTCTATGTGCGGCGGGAAAAACGGGAGCGCGATGTCGCGGCGATGTTTTTAGTCGACGTCAGCGGATCGACCGGTCGCCGGCTTGAAAGCGGACACCGGGTGATCGATATCGAAAAGGAAAGTCTTGTCCTGTTGTGTGAAGCGCTGGAGGCCGTGGGCGACCAATATGGTCTCTGTGCCTATTCGGGGCAAGGGCGTGCTGCTGTCGATTTCCTGGTGGTTAAGGATTTTGACGATCGATTGGGAACGGTGACGGCCCATCGGCTGGGAGGGCTCGGACCGCGGCAACAAAACCGTGACGGTGCGGCTATTCGCCATGCGTCGGCGAAATTGTTGGCGCGCGAGGCGAAGAGCCGTATATTGGTCGTGGTGAGCGATGGGAAACCGCTCGACGGCGAGTATAAGGATGAGTATGCCTTGGAGGACACAAAAGCGGCGCTCCGGGAAGCCAAAGCACGTGGGATCGAGCCGTTTTGTGTCACCATCGATCGGGAGGCGGACGGGTACGTGCGCCGGATGTACGGCGATGTGCAGTTTGCCGTGATCGATCGTGTGGAGTCGCTTCCGTCGCGACTGCCGAGAATTTATCAACGACTGACGGCATAGAATACGTGAGAGGGTGAAGAATTCATGACCGAAGCTTCAGGCAGACCGACAGTTCCTCCGTGGCTCTATAAATTGTTTACCGGGCATCAATATCCGTATGTCCGCCGGCTGGCCAAGTTTGCGCAGCCGGTCATATCCGGCATAGATCGTCCGGAGCCGACCAAGGAGATGATCGAAGCGAAGTTCTGGGAAGTCTATCCCCGTTGTTCGGTCAAGGTGCTGCAGGAAGTCAAGGAAGGCATGATCGTCGTATTTCACGATCTGGGTGAGTATGCGGCCGGGAGCTATCAGGAACTTGTCGACGACCCCGAAGCGTTTCTGGCAGCGACGTACGGGAAAAAGAAGATCAAGGTGAATTTCTACGACGGCGACAATTTTGTATGTACGATCAACTTCAAAGTTGCAGGGTGGACAGGGCATGAATAGGAAGGTCGAGGTTTAGGCTAAGGTCAAGGGGGCGCCGTGAAGGCAATCTTCCGTGGTCTATGCCTAAGCCGGGACTTTCGAATGGGAGGTAGTCGATAATGGGACGTCCGAAAATCACCGTGGTAGGCGCAGGCAATGTCGGGGGAACGACGGCGCAACGCTTAGCCGAAAAAGATACCTATGATGTTGTCTTGGTCGACATTGTCGAAGGGATACCGCAAGGCAAAGCGCTCGATATGACGCAGGCCGGACCGGTGTGCGGGTATAGCACCCGTGTCGTCGGAACCAACGGGTATGATGAGACCGCCGGCTCATCCATTGCGGTGATCACGTCAGGGATTCCGAGAAAACCGGGGATGAGCCGAGACGAATTACTGGCGACCAATGCCAAAATCGTCAAATCGGTCGTTTCGGAATTGGTGTCCCGTTCGCCTGATATCATCCTGATTCTCGTCACGAATCCTCTCGATGCCATGGTTCACGTCGCACGCCGTGTCAGTGGTCTGCCGAAGTCTCGAATCATCGGTATGGGAGGGATACTGGATTCCGCCAGAATGCGGTCGTTCATCGCAGCCGAATTGAATGTGCCGGGACCTGATGTGCAAGCCATGGTATTAGGAGGGCATGGCGATACGATGGTGCCGCTTCCGCGCCATACCACGGTGAAGGGCAGGCCGGTCTCGGAGCTTATGACACAGGACAAATTGGAGGAGATCGTCCAGCGAACACGTGACGGGGGAGCTGAAATCGTCGGCCATCTCAAGACCGGTAGCGCCTTCTATGCCCCGTCGGCCTCGGCCGTGGATATGGTTCAGGCCATCTATCACGATGAAAAACGGGTGTTGCCCTGCGCGGTCCTGTGCGAAGGCGAATATGGATTGAAGGACGTCATTGTCGGGGTTCCCGTCAAGATCGGCCGTAACGGGGCGGAGCAGGTGGTGGAGTACGAGTTGGAGCGCGGCGAGCAATCGGCGCTTGAAGCCTCAGCCAACGCCGTTCGAGAACTCTGTGCCAAGGTCGATCGTTTGATGGAATAAGCGTAGTCCGTTTGTACGGAGGTCGCATTACGCCGGATTGACATGAGTACGGACGCTCACGTACACAAGGGGTCTCTGGGAGAGCAGCGTAGAAGAAATAAGGAGGCCGTATGAAATTTTTGGAAGATCCGGGGCAGACGATAGGAGCAGGATTTGGGCTCGCAGTGTTGTTGATCGGGGTCTATTTGGGGTTAACGGGTATCGAAGCGGGTGAAGCCGATTGGGGCCAACTCATTCTTCGTTGGATTCATATTCTGGCCGGTATTACGTGGATCGGGCTGTTGTATTTTTTCAATTTGATCAATGCCGCTTTCTTAAAAAGCCTGGATGGTCCAACCAAGAATATCGTCATTCCCAAGTTGATGCCCGTCGCACTCAAATGGTTTCGGCATGGGGCTACCGTGACGGTACTGGCCGGGGTGCTCTTGTATGGGCACATGTATCACAGAGGCGGAACAGGGGCCGTGGCCTTGGCGATCGGCGGATTGCTCGGCATCATCATGATGGGGAATGTCCATGGGATCATTTGGCCGAACCAGAAGAAAATTATTGCAGCCGTGACGGCTGCGGCCGAGGGAACGCCGGCGCCTCCTGAGATGGCGTATTGGGGCCGATCCGCGTTGATGGCGTCACGTGTGAACCTCATGCTCTCAATTCCAATGTTGTTTTTTATGGGAGCCGGAAGCCATTTCCGGTAAACGTGGCCGGTGGCCTCGCCGGAGGGAACCCTCCGGCGACGGTCCCGATTCGTCCCCTTCACCGACCTCCTGCAGGTGAAAAATAGTCTGTCGGTAACCCTCAATACCCAGTAGGAGATAGGACTCCAAGCCCCTAACTGATTGGGATTCAGGCCTATTCACGGTCCCTTGCCTTGACGGAGAGAGACAGGGAGCCGTATAGTACAAGCTTTCTCATTGGAATTTTTACGCGGAGCGGATGATGTCGATTTCTGGAGAGCCACGCCTTGTTCAAAACATTGAGGGTGAGCCGTGGGAGATCGATGGCTATGTGAAGGTCGGAGGATATGACGCGTGGACGCGTTGTGTCAAAGAGGTAAGCGCGGCACAAGTCGTTGAAGAATTGAAGAAGTCCGGTCTCCGTGGACGAGGAGGGGCCGGGTTTCCCACAGGAATTAAATGGGACAAAGTACTCAATCATCGAGTGCAGGAACGGTATTTTGTCTGCAATGCGGGGGAGCACGAACCGGGAACGTTCAAGGATCGGTACTTGCTGAAAACCCTCCCGCACCAATTGATCGAGGGTTGCTTGATTGCATCGTATACGGTGCGGGCCAAGGCGTCGTTCATCTATGTGAATCATGAGTACCATGAAGAGCGGGAGAATCTGAAGAAAGCGTTGGCCCAAGCACGAGAGCGAGGGTATCTCGGCAAAAATGTGTTAGGCAGCGGCCATGACATCGAACTGGAAATTTTTGAAGGTCATGGGAGTTATGTCGCCGGCGAAGAGACCGCCATGCTGGAATCAATGCAAGGGCGCCCCGCGATGCCGCGGCAGAAGCCTCCGTTCTACCCGACGGATTTTGGTCTGTACGGCAAACCGACCTTGGTGAACAATGTCGAAACGCTCTGCAATATTCCTCGCATTCTCCATAAAGGGGCGGCATGGTTTACCCAAGTCGGTACGGAAAGATGTCCCGGGACGATGATGTTTTCTCTGAGCGGAGCCATTAACCGTCCCGGTGTCTATGAAATGCCCATGGGAGTGAAAATCCGGGATTTGATCGAGCAGTGCGGAGGCGGAGTCCCGAACGGACGAAAGATCAAAGCGGTGTTTCCTGGTGGTCCGGCCTTTTCGATGGTGACGGCGGATCAACTGGATCTTCCTATGGACTTCGATTCGCTGAAAAAGGCCGGAACAGGATTGGGATCGGCCGGTGTCATTGTGGTGGACGATGCGACGTGTATGGTGGCGAAGACCTTGCACTTCTCGACATTCTTTAAGAACGAAAGTTGCGGCCAATGTCCGCCCTGCCGCATGGGCACCAATAATCTGGCCGGGTTAATGACCAAAATCGAGGAAGGTCACGGGAACCAAAAGGATTTTGACAGCCTGCTGCAGCTCTGTGGATTCGTGAAAGGTACCGGATATTGCACGCTGGTGACGGGAGCGGCGGTGCTGGTGCAGAGCAGCGTGAAGCTGTTCCGCCAGGAGTATGAAGAGCATATTCGGTTGGGCCGATGCCCCTCCAAATCCGTACCGGCCGGTGTCGGTACTCAGTCGTAGTGCGGAGATGCAATGCCCCGTGTGACGTTTCTGTCTTTTGAAGAGTGGACCGGAGAGGTGGAGTGCAATACGTCGCTCCTCGACGCAGCGAAAGTCTTAGGTCTTCGCTTGAATCATGATTGCGGAGGAAATGCCTCCTGCACGACGTGTCGGGTCGAAGTCCAAGATGGCTTTGACCACCTTTCCGAGATCGATTTTGACGAGCAGGACTTGCTGGATCGTGAAGCTCTGAGCGAGCCACAGCATCGCCTCGCGTGTCAGGCGCGGGTGTTGGGGGATGTCGTGGTCCGCGTTCCCAAGGGCAAGTGGGAGGTTCCTGGTTGACGCAACGAGGAAACCCAGGGTGGTGGTTGATATTCGGGAGAGAGGTGTTACACTGAGTCAATCCAGTCCGCAAGATCGCGGAACTTGAGACAAGAGGAGGAATACAGGCTATGGTCACGATTACACAAGTCGCGGAGCAGAAGATCAGAGAACTCATGGCTGAGGAAAAAGATGTGGTGGGGTTGCGGGTCTACGTGCGCGGGGGCGGATGCCATGGCTATCAATACGGGATGGCCTTTGAATCCAAGATGGCCGAAGACGACACGGTGATTGAAATGGGCGACGTGAAGGTCATCATGGATTCACAAAGCGCTCCGCTGCTCCAAGGGGCGGAAGTCGATTATGTGGACAGTGTGCAGGGCTCGGGGTTTTCCATCAAGAATCCTCAAGCCAAAACGACCTGTGGCTGCGGCAGCTCGTTCAGCTCGTAAAGGAGCGTTGCGAACACTTCCAGTGAGCGCCGATCACGGCAGGTGATTCACAAAGCCAGGGTTGCTCGGGAAACGAGTAATCCTGGCTTTTCTGTTTAGCAGGACGTTGAAAAAGTCCGCCAGTTTCTTATAGGCCAAGGTTTCGGCTAAGGTTGAGCAAATTCGAATCCCATCTTAACCGTAACCTCGACCTCAGCCTTTTCAGCGTCGCTCGTTGCAGCCTCGCTGGACGGCCTTTTTGAACATCCTGCGGGATACTCTGGTACGATCAAACATGATGCATTCAGACGTAGGGCATGGGCGATGAAGTAGTGTGTCAACAACCTGTCAGCAAAGGTGGTGAACGAGGTGCCTCAGGGGACTGTGACCAGACGCTATCGGTTTTGTGCCGCCCATCGGCTTCATACTGATCGTCTCACGCCGGAAGAGAACCAGGCCGCTTTCGGGAAGTGCAATAACCCGAACGGCCACGGGCATAACTATGTGGTGTTGGTCACGATCAAGACAGAAGCGCTCCATGAAGCTCGTGACCTGGAACACCTTGATCGAACAGTGAACGACACGGTTGTCAGACGATTTGATCATCAGGATCTCAACGGCGATCCTGAGTTTGCGGACTGCACGACCACGGGAGAAAATCTGGTGAAATTAATATGGGAGTTGCTGGAATCGGAATTGCCGGACGGACGGCTTGAAAAGGTCGGCGTCATCGAGACCCGAGACAACTACTTTGAGTATGCGCATTCGTCTCAACCCACAGGAGGAGCCCGTGGCTAAGCAGAGAAAGACGGAACGACGCGGGAGAGCAGTGGAAGATGTCGCTGGAACCGGTCGGCCGGCGGATTTGGACGTGTTGCGGTCGTTGGTGACGCAAATGTTGGTGGCCCTCGGCGAGAAACCAAGCCGGAACGGGTTACTCAAGACACCGGAACGGGTCGCCAAAGCCCTATCGTTCATGACCCAAGGGTATCAACGAAATATCGACCATCTTCTGAACGGGGCCTTGTTCCCGATTCAGTACGATGAGATGGTCATCGTGAAAGACATCGACTTCTTCAGTATGTGCGAACATCACATGTTGCCGTTCTTCGGCAAAGTGCATGTCGGGTATTTGCCCAATAAAAAGGTGGTGGGACTCAGCAAGATTCCTCGCATCGTCGACACCTTCGCCAGGCGCCTTCAAGTACAAGAGCGGCTGACGGTCCAAATCGCCGAAACCTTGAGCACCAAACTCAACGCGAACGGTGTCGGCGTTGTCATCGAGGCCCGGCATCTCTGCATGATGATGCGGGGGGTGGAAAAGCAGAACACGGTGGCGGTCACCAGTTCTATGTTGGGGGCGTTTCGGAGTCAGCCGCAAACCCGGTTGGAATTTCTGAAGCTGATTCGGAAAACCAGCGGTGGTGATTCGGACAGATAATCGATCGGTTAGGCCGTCTTCTCTCTTTCCAGGTCTGACGCAAATACGTGCACGATCTGCGTGAACGTATCCGGCTGTTCCACATTCGCCAAATGTGCGGCGTCGGGGATCACCGTTAGGCGAGCACGGGGAATACGGTCGGCCATGAACTTCGCCTCAGAAGGTGGGGTGGCTTGATCGCGCTCCCCGACGATAATCTGGGTGGGACAAGCCATCGTCTCCAGTACCGGTGTCGAATCCGGCCTCTCCGCCATAGCCATCAAATCCCCTGCAATGCCGCTGATCTGATTGCCTTCGATCATGGAACGGACCGTACGGACGAGATCCGGTTTCGCGGTGATGGTCTCCGGGCTGAGAAGCTTGCTCAGCATGATATCGGCAATCGCGGCTGGTCCTTGCCGATATGCGATTTGGGCCATCTGAAAGCGGGCGTCTCTTCCATCCGGTGTATCCGCCTGCGCTTTCGTATCAGCGAGTATCAACCCCTTCACACGGTCCGGGTATCGTCGATAGAACGAAAAAAGAATATATCCGCCCATTGAGAGTCCCACGAGTACCGCCTGTCCGATCGATAAGTGATCCATCAACGCCCGGACATCGTCCGCAGCTTGGTCGAGTGTGTAATGCCAGAGCGGCGCGTCCGATTCTCCGTGGCCCCGAAGATCGACCGTGATGACTCGGAACCGGGACGATAGTGCCTCCTCCTGCGGCGCCCACATGGTGCGATTCAGGGGAAAGGCGTGGAGAAAGATAAGGGGAAGGCCGGTTCCTCTATCCTGATAGGCCAGTGAGATCCCATTCACCCGTACATGCATCCGTATTCCTCTTTCCTGAGAATGTGGTGTGTACGACATCCGTACCATCGGCTTTGAGTGTCGTCAAGATCCTTCAGCCCTCGTTTGCACCAAGGAGGAGGAGACAGATAGAATCACTCCACTGTTAAGGACTCCCATGTCGAATCAAAATGATTCCGCTCCAGATCTGTTTGCGGTTCCCGAGGAAGAAACCCGAAAGGGTGTGCCCTTGGCTGAACGGATGAGGCCGTGCACATTTGCGGATTTTGCGGGGCAGGATGACATCACCGCTCCCGATCGGCCCTTGCGGCGAGCCATTGAAGCGGATCGGTTGTCGTCCGTCATCTTTTGGGGGCCGCCCGGATCAGGGAAAACCACATTAGCGCATCTTATTGCCGGGCACACGACATCGCAGTTTGTCCCGTTTTCAGCCGTAACCGGCGGTGTTCCGGAACTCCGGACGATCATTAAGTCGGCCGAGCAGCGTCGTGCATTCCATGGCCGGAAGACCATCCTCTTTGTCGATGAAATCCATCGCTTCAATAAAGCCCAACAGGACGCCTTTCTCCCCCATGTCGAACGAGGAACGGTGATCCTCGTCGGGGCCACAACCGAAAATCCCTCGTTCGAAGTCATCAGCCCGCTCCTCTCCCGTTCGCTTGTGGTGGTCTTGAAGCCTCTCACGGATCAGGCACTGGAACAGGTGCTCGATCGTGCGCTCACGGATGCTGAGCAGGGGTTGGGAACTGTGAACGCTCAACTTACGGAGGAGGCGAGGCAACAACTGGTACGCTTTGCCAATGGGGATGCGCGGGCGTTGCTCACCGCATTAGAATTTGTGGTGGAGCAAACCTTGCCGGGAGAGGATGGGATGCGCCGGATCGATCAATCCGTAACGGCTGCGGCTCTGGGCAAACAGGCCCTTCGATACGACAAGGCGGGAGAAGAACATTACAATGTGATTTCCGCCTACATCAAAAGTTTGCGTGACTCCGATCCGAACGGAGCCCTCTATTGGTTGGCTCGGATGCTGGAGGCAGGGGAGGACCCCAAGTTTATTGCTCGGCGAATGGTTATTTTCGCATCAGAGGACATCGGGAACGCCGATCCTTCGGCTCTTGTCATCGCCATGGCTGTAGTACAGGCAGTCCAATTCGTCGGGTTGCCCGAAGCGCAAATCAACCTGGCACATGGAACGACCTATCTGGCGTCGAGGCCGAAAGACAACGCTTCCTATATGGGACTGTTAGAGGCAGTGCAGGATGCCAAATCCTACGGGAATCTAGGCGTCCCGCTCCACCTTCGCAATGCCGTCACGGGGCTCACGAAATCACTCGGTTATGGGCAAGGGTACCGGTATGTTCATGACGATCCCCGGGCCAAGACGGAGCAAACGCATCTGCCAGAGTCCTTGCAAGGTCGACGATATTACCGGCCGAAAAATACGCACTAAGAGCGATTTTGGTGGTTTACAATCCTTTCTAATCCGTTATACTTAGACCGTATGAAACGGAGTGAAGGCAAATCATCAGCGGTCCTAGTGGGTTCGAATGAGCGACGGAAGTTCGTGCGCGCGACGTTGGTCGGTTCGGCATTGGTTGCGCCGAAAGACGGACGCAGAGCCTGTACGGCCGTGCTGGATAATGTGAACACCATCGGCGCCGGCCTCCACATCAAAGAGCGTTTTGCGCCGAAGGACCGAGTGACCGTGTCGCTTGCATTTTTGGATTCGGATCGCGTAGAGCAACAGGAAAAGTTGGATGGAATGGTAGCCTGGGTCAAGCCGTGGAAAAAGAGAGGTTTCTTAATCGGCGTGGTCTGGGATGAGATTGTGACAAAAGATCGGAACCGCTGGCTCTATTACTATCTGGAAGAAACTCTCAAGGCTCCCGTCTAGCAGGTTGCCGAAAACTCTGCCGGCATTTTGAATGTCAAGGCTGAGGCTAAGGCCGAGCGACTCCAAATCCCCCCCAACCTCAGCCTTCTCATTGTTGCGTGCTGCGGCTGTGCCGGACGGGCATATCGGGACTACAGTCTGCTACCGAAGCGCTCCCAGCTTCTGTTTGACCTCTTCCAGTTCCGCCGACAGTGATTCCCAGCGGGCAGTCATTCTCTCAAGGTCGCGCTTCCAGCCTTCTTGTTCTTGATGCAGAACGTTCCACTTCCCAAAATCCTGATATAGCGAAGAGTTCGCGAGTTCGAGGTCACGAGCCTGTACGGTCTGCTCCATCTCTGCGATCTCGGATTCCGCGCGTGCGACTTGTTTTTCAAGACGGGCGTGGGTTTTCGTCAAATTGCGACGCTCGCCACCGGAGTCCTTTGACGGTGGCTTGATCTGTTGTGCCATGGCCCGTGTGGGAACCGAGGGTTTGGCCTGAGGTGTTCCGTTGAGTTTCTCATCCGCTTCTTGGGCCGCCTCAAATTCCTGCGCCTTCTTCCACAAATAGTACTCGTAGTCGCCGATGAAATCGCGTGCCCGTCCGTCCTCGATTTCAACGACACGCGTCGCGATGCGTGCCAGGAAGGTGGGATCATGGGAGATGAAGACGATTGTGCCGGGGAACTGGGCCAAAGCGTCGGTGAGCACATCGACCGAGGCGGGGTCCAGATGGTTCGTCGGCTCATCAAGGAGCAGCGTGTTGGCCGGTTCGACCAACATGCGGGCGAGGGCGACTCGATTCCGTTCGCCTCCACTGAGCGCCTTGATCGGTTTTTTCTGTTCTTGTCCGGTAAAGAGAAACGCGCCGGCGATCCCTCGTAAGAAATTCATTTCCGCAAATTTGGTTACTTCGTCGAGCGATTCGAGGATCGTATGTTCCGGGTTCAGAGTTTCGGCCTGATGTTGGGCGAAGTAATGCAAGGTGACGCCATGCCCGACGGTACGTGTCCCTGAGTCCGGCGTGAGCGTGCCCGCCAGCATCTTCAGCAGCGTGCTTTTCCCTGCGCCGTTTTCTCCGACCAGGGCGATACGTTGGCCTCGCTCCACAGAAAAATCGAGCGTCTCATAGACGACTTTCTCTCCGTAGCGCTTGCTGATACCGGTCAGGTCGAGGATCTGACGCCCGCTTGTCGACGGGTGAGGAAAGCGGAACTTGACCCGTTTGGCGTCGCGTTGCAGTTCGATACGCTTGACCTTCTCAAGCTGCTTAAGGCGCGACTGAACTTGGCTGGCTTTATTGGCTTGATAGCGGAAACGGTCGACGAATTTCTGCACGCGTGCAAGTTCTTTTGCCTGGCGGGTGGCAGACGCTTGCAACTGGGTGTCCCGTTCAGCCCTGAGCTTGCGGAAGGCCGAGTAGTTTCCCCGGTACTCTTCGATCTTATGGTGACGCAGATCCCAAATGTGAGTGACGACCCGGTCGAGAAACGCCGTGTCATGGCTGATGATCAGCAGCGTCATATCCGAACCGATCAGAAATTGCTCGAACCAACGCTGGGTGGGTTTGTCCAAGTGGTTCGTCGGCTCGTCGAGCATCAACACATCGGGGTTCGACAAGAGCAGGTGTGCCAATGCCACACGCATTCGGTAGCCGCCGGACAAATTGTCGATCGGACGAAGAAAATCGACTTCGGAAAATCCTAGTCCCATAAGAATGCGTTCGGCTTCATGTTCGGGAAACACATCCCGGTGAGCGGCATCAAGTACGGTTTTGCCCGTAATGGTTTCCAGCTCTTGCGGCAAGTACCCGATCCGGAGCCGCGGACGCTTTCGAATTGAGCCCTCGTCCGGCGACTCTTCACCGAGAATCATGCGGAAGAGCGTCGTTTTCCCCGCGCCGTTCGGCCCCACCAGCCCGACACGTGAGTTGGGCCGAAGATGTGCGGATGCCTCGGTGAGCAGTACCTTGGTGGAGTATCCTTTGCTAAGCGACTCGATTTGAAGCATGAGACAAACCTTCCGTGTGATAATCGGTCAAAGACGTATGAAGAGAGGTCGACGTGGTGAACCTAGCAGGTCGGGAGGCGCGGGAGCTTGAAATGGGTGAAGTCTTCAGATGACATGAGCGGGTACGGTCAAAAATTGCGGTAATTCTCTCGTCGGTTCATTTGTGGTGTATATCCACCGCCTCAAGAACAAAAACTCTGAACGGGCGGAGGCAGGCGTACGCGAGGCATTCTGAAACCACCCAACACTTGTGGGTTTTATCCGTCGGCATCAGTGACGATAAAGCTTAGAAGAGCCGACGGTACGCACGAAGTGCGGTTTGGAGCTGACGGGGATTGAACCGCGCTCCCTCGTCGGTTCGAGCCTGAAACTTCTCTCACCGACTCTTGCGAGAGTCGGCCAGCCCCCTCGCATGCTTCCCACGAAGGGGGCGCACCCCCTTCGGAGCCCCCAGGTCGCGGGTTCCATCCCGTGACATCAGGAAACCACCACGCGGTTTGGTGGAGCTGGCGGGGATTGAACCCGCGACCTCGTGAATGCCATTCACGCGCGCTCCCAGCTGCGCCACAGCCCCACTCTGAATCGAGATATGTTGCCCAACTCCGCGAAAACCAGAGGGCATGCTACCATTGCGGGTCTTGACCAGTCAAGAAATCCCCAGGGCCGTTCTCTTCTCCATTGACCCACCTTCGCAGGAAGCCACGGCTGCTCGGCCTTCGCAGCCGAACTGCTTCCAGCCTTCGTAGCCTGTGGGCTACTTCGGCGGAGTAGGCCCGGCGGAGTAGGTAGAAGCTGTGGGGCTCCACCGAGTCCATCAGTCCCCTTTCTGTATCAGAGGGGCAACGGATCTCTATCAAAAAGCAGGGACTTTATCCTCAACCACTTGGCTTCTGTGGTCAGAGGGTCGCTTGACAAAGGCAAAGGCGGAACCCTACCATGGGCTCCTCGGCTCTGATCTCCCAGTCGGGTCAGAGCCTTTTGTATTCGTGCCGGTCAGCTGCGCGAGGGTATAGGAACAATGGGTAATATCGTCATTATCGGCGCCCAATGGGGCGATGAGGGTAAGGGCAAGATCGTCGATATCTTGGCCAGAGATGCCCATATGGTTGTGCGCTATCAAGGCGGGTCCAATGCGGGGCACACCGTCATCAATGAGCGCGGAACCTATATTTTTCATCTTATCCCCTCGGGCATCCTCTATCGAGGCACAACCTGCGTCATCGGAAACGGGGTGGTCGTAGATCCGGAATCATTGATCGAAGAGATGGATCGTCTCCGGCCAAAGGGCATCACGTTTGGGAAAAACTTGGCCATAAGTCAGCGGGCCCATCTGATCTTGCCCTATCACAAAGCCATCGACCGGGCATCGGAGCAGTCGAAAGGATTGCGGAAGATCGGGACGACCGGCCGGGGTATCGGTCCATCCTATGCCGACAAAATGGCGCGTATTGGAATTCGAGCAATCGATCTCTTGAACCCGACGCTTTTTCGGAAAAAACTCGAAGAAAATCTCGTCGAGATGAATTGGGTGTTGGATCGACTCTACAACGTCGAGACCGTTCAACTTGAAAAAGTGTTCGATGAATATATGGGCTATGCCGAGCGTCTCAAGCCACATATCGTCGATACGACCGTGCTTTTGAATCGTGCGATTGAAAAAGACAAGAAGATCCTCTTCGAAGGGGCGCAAGGCACGCATTTAGACGTGGATTTCGGCACCTATCCCTATGTGACCTCATCGAATGCGGCGGCGGGGGGAGCCTGTACGGGAACCGGTGTCGGCCCCACCATGATTGATGCGGTATTCGGCATCACAAAAGTGTATACGACACGAGTCGGCAGCGGTCCGTTTCCTACGGAGTTGACGGACGAAGCGGGTCGTGCGTTGCAGGAACGAGGCAATGAGTTCGGCGCGACAACCGGGCGCGCGAGACGATGCGGTTGGTTCGATGCCGTCATAGTCCGTCATGCCACACGCGTCAACGGGCTCACCTCCATGGCCGTGACCAAGCTCGATGTGCTCGACGGGTGCAAGGAGGTGAAGCTCTGCACCGGTTACAGGCACGGAGGGACGCTCTACAAGGATATGCCGTCTGATCTTGATGTCTTGACCAACTGTGAGCCGGTCTATCAACGGATGAAAGGATGGACGGCTTCGACGACAGGAGCCACAGCCTATAAGCAACTGCCGGCGGAGGCGAAACGGTACCTGGCCCGCGTTGAAGAGTTGGCCCAGTGTCGGATCGATATGATTTCGACAGGCTCCAAGCGTGCGGAAACGATCATCCTCCGTAATCCGTTGGACTGTTCTCGTCGACGTCCCAAACGTCTCGGGAAATAGTCACTAGTCATCGGTCAGTGGTCCGTGATAGGAAAGTACTGTGCAAGGATGGCCGAATGGCAGTGACGAGGCCGTCCCAAACGAGATAGATCAGAATACCTTTTCCAACATCCTGACAGTGAGCCGGTAGCTCAGTTGGTAGAGCATCGCCCTTTTAAGGCGAGGGTCCTGGGTTCGAGCCCCAGCCGGCTCACCATTTTTCACGTCGTGATCAATTTCACCCGCTTTCGCAGGAAGCTACGGCTAGAAGGCCGTGGAGCTCCACATAGTCCAATGAATCTCCATTGGATTCCCCCTTCTCCCTGACTGCTCCAAAAAACGAGACATCTTTTTTCGGCACGAGCAGTGAAATCCTGAGGATTTGTCTTGGAGGCTTCCGGCCCTGCTAGGATTTCTTATCAGGATGCAGGAAACGATCGCCAGCGTCGTTGAATAGGCATAGACGGGGGGCGTCAATGTGAATTAGAGCGATCAAGACCGATCAATTATCAGTATAGAGCTAGTGTAGTGCGTCCAACGCTTCTTGACATTTGGCGACCTTGGCCAAAATGCGTTCTGCAGATGCGGTCCAAGTGAAGATCCGGGGATGCTGGTTGTGATGATCCAGGTATTCGTGGATGGCGG
>JAOUPN010000028.1 GCA_029879905.1 Nitrospira sp.
ACGGGCCTTATCACGCTCGGTTTGGAGTCGCCCGATAAACCAGGTGCCGATGTTGGCCAGTCCCTTGTAGTCGAGATCCACCGGATTCTGCGTGGCCAACACGACTCCCAGTCCGAATGCACGAGCCTGTTTGAGCAGCGTCATCAACGGCAATTTCGACGGCGGGTCGGCGACAGGCGGGAAGTAGCCGAAAATTTCATCCATGTACAAAAGCGCCCGCAGACTTGTCGTACCGGATTGAGCTCGCATCCACCCGACCATTTGGCTCAACAAGAGTGCGACGAAAAACATCCGCTCGGCATCGTTGAGATGTGCAATGGATACGATCGCGAGGCGCGGCTTGCCGGAGGGTGCATAGAGCAGCGATTGAACATCGAGAGGCTCCCCTTCCATCCACATCTGAAATCCGGGCGCCGCCAGCAGATTATTGAGTTTCATTGCCAGGGCGAATCGATCTTTGGCCGGGAAAAATGATTCCACATCCATGACCCCGATTTTTGATACGGGCGGCGATTGGATGGCATGGATCAATGAGCCCAGATCGAGATCCGTTCCGCTCTTCCACGTTCGATCGAGAATCGTCGACAGCAGAATATGCTCGCGGCTTTGGATCGGATCGGCTTCGACCCCAAGCAGTCCCAAGAGACTCGTGACCGTGACATTGATACGCTCACGCAGTAATTCCGCATCCTCCAGCACCTCGGCTGTGGGAGCGGTAAAGGATGAGAGAATCGACACCGGCAGGCCTGCATTGCTCCCCGGGGTATAGATCGCCACGTCGGCCGCATCGCGTAAACGCTGAATCCGATCGCCGTCTTGCCCCCAATTCACCAATCCCTTTT
Organism: Nitrospira sp.; assembly: GCA_029879905.1. Taxonomy (GTDB): domain Bacteria; phylum Nitrospirota; class Nitrospiria; order Nitrospirales; family Nitrospiraceae; genus Nitrospira_D. Next base: position 843 of record JAOUPN010000028.1, read on the forward strand.
TCCATATGTCGGCCTGGGCTTGGGCATAGACCTCCGGTGACTGCCCTTTCTTGCGCGCCTCCTCTTCGTTGATCCAGGGTTGAAACTCTTCGCCCGTAAGGCCGGGGAACGTGAGCATGAGATTCCCCAAATCACCCTTGGGGTCGATGATGATGGCGGGAATCCCATCGATGGCTGCTTCTTCGAGCAGCGCCAAACAGAGCCCTGTCTTGCCGCTGCCGGTCATCCCGACACACACGGCATGGGTGACGAGATCCTTGGAATCGTAGAGCAACCAACCCGGTTTGGCCTGTTTCACGGCAAGGTCATATGGCCGCCCCAAGTAGAAGACGCCGAGTTTTTCAAAGTCGTCGGCTGTGCGTGACACTGAACCGGTTTTCGGCGAACCCTTCGTGGATTCTTTCTTCTTAGGAGCCATAGTTTCCCTCAACTCTCATTTCTTCACACTCTCCCCCCACGGGAGATGGTGGCCCATTCTTCTTGCTCGCGCACCCCGCACACAGGAATAATCGAACGGTCAAATTGTGGGCGGTGCTCGGTGCATGCGCGCAGTAAAGAATGGGCCACCAACTCCCTCTCACCATTCCTTGAAGATGAGGAAGACCGCTCCAACCATGAGACCGAAACCGGCCAGATAGTTCCACTTGAGCGGCTCCTTCAAATACAGCACCGAGAAGATGCAAAACACGACGAGGGTAATGACCTCTTGAATCGTTTTCAACTGGGCTGCCGTAAACTCACATCAACCTTCCTGATAATCGACACCTCCGTTGGCAATTATCATGATAATTGCCAACAACGCCGGCAGATTTCATATCGAGATAATTACCTTACTTCATAACTCTCCAGGTGTCGTCATGCAGGTGAGGGGTGCGCTTCAAAATAGGCAAGTAGCTGGGCGTAGCGAAACGCGAGCTTACTGTTATTCTTCTCTTTATGTTCGCTCCACTGCTGAACAGCAAAGTCTCGTGCCTTACCATATAAGAAGTCGTGATGGCTGTGGGTAACCGACGCTTTGAATGCATCCCCAAGATAATGAACAATCCAATAACCATCATCATCTTGAACAAGCAAGTCCAAGCATGCTTGCGCAAAACTTCGATTGAGTCTGCTGGCTAGTCCATCTCCCAGATTGCCTTTATGAGCATCTAAAAACCCTACAACTTCTTGACCAATTACGATTCTCGGATACTGAGCTACTTCACTTTCGAGCTCGTATGCCCTAACAATTGCCGGACCATATAACTCGCCCTGGCGAATTTCAGAACCCCAAGCAATATCAATAGCACCTCGAACGGGACGACGTTGAACCAAACCCAATAGACAAAAATATCCTGCGGTGCAAAAGAGCTCAAATACTCCCTTTGTCGGATACTTGTTCGCCTGGTCCCCTAGGCATACAAATTTGACGAAGCCGTCTGACCAATACTGAGTCTTTACAGTTTCAAATTGGATCTCGTCCCAAATAGTTTTTTCCTCATCACTTAAAGCTTCGCGAAATGGCGAGCTTGGATTTGGGGATAGGGCTGTATTCATCTCCTCAACATCCTGCTGAAGCTTGAGTATGCCTCCTATGTTTTCCGATAAACTTTTCTGAAAAGCTTTATCTTCTGCTTCGGAGCTTATGCTCGGCAAGAGACCTTGACCTTTAGCAGCATCTCGCTGGCCCAACAGATCAATAAAACTTACGCAGTAATTAAATGCTGTGCGTTTTCCTGCCTCGCTATTCGGCATTGTAGTTAGATCCTTTAACAGCACCTCACGCGGCCGATGGCCATGAGTGCCATCAGCCGCCACTTCCCCCTTTCCTCTCGGCGGGGGTGGAAGGGATGGCGCGTTCGAGGGGCGCCATTGCGGGTCTGGCGAGATGTAGCCGAAGAAGATGCCGCGTGCGACGGCATGCGATCCTGATCGCGCCTTAGAGTCGCACAAGGTGAAATCATACCGAGACAGTTGCCATATCAACTCATCGCATTATGGCAACTCCGAACGCGCCATCCCTTCCACCCCCGCCTCACCTCACTCCCGCCTCTCTCAACACTTGCCCCGTATACGACCGTTTCGCCTTGGCAATTTCTTTGGGCGGGCCTTCCGCGACGATCTCACCGCCGCGGTCCCCGCCTTCAGGACCCAGGTCGATGATCCAATCCGCGTTCTTGATGACATCCAGATTATGTTCGATGACCAAGACGGTATTTCCCGCTTCGACCAGCCGATCCAGCACATCAAGCAACCTCTGCACATCCGCAAAATGCAGGCCGGTCGTCGGCTCATCGAGGATGTACATCGTCCGTCCGGTCGCCCGCTTCGACAGTTCACGAGACAGTTTCACCCGCTGCGCCTCGCCGCCGGACAATGTCGTCGCCGACTGGCCGAGCTTGACATAATGCAAGCCGACATCGTGCAACGTTTGGAGTTTGGTCTTGATCAACGGGATATGCTCGAAAAATTCCAGCGCCTCGTCCACCGTCATGTTCAGCACATCCGCAATGCTCTTGCCCTTATGGTGGATCTCCAATGTCTCACGGTTATAGCGCTGACCTTTGCAGACCTCACAGGTCACATAGACATCCGGCAGGAAGTGCATTTCGATTTTGATCAGCCCGTCCCCCTGACAGGCCTCGCACCGACCGCCCTTTACATTGAAGCTGTACCGTCCCGGCTTGTACCCGCGCACGCGGGACTCCGGTAAATTGGAATAGAGATCGCGGATGTAGCCGAACAAACCCGTGTAGGTGGCAGGATTCGACCTCGGCGTACGGCCGATCGGCGACTGGTCGATGTCGATCACCTTGTCGAGTGCCTCGACACCGAGCAACTCCTTACAACCGTCGAGATGAATGATCTGCCGGCGCGCCCCCCGTTTCGTGTTTCGAGTTTCGGGTTTTTCTCGCGACTCGCAATTCGCAATTCGAGCCCCTCCTCCGAGAAGTTGAGCGAGCGAATGGAACAACACTTCCAACACCAAGGTGCTCTTACCGGAACCGGATACACCGGTCACACAGGTCAACAGCCCCAACGGAATCTTCGCCGTCACATTCTTGAGGTTGTGTTTCTGCGCGTTCACGACGGAGAGCATGCCTTTGGACTTGCGCTGCCGCTGCGGCACCGCAACGGTCTGCACACCCTGCAAATATTGACCGGTGACCGACTTGGCATCCGCCATTACCTGTTTCGGCGTACCCTGGGAGACAACATGTCCGCCATGAACCCCTGCGCCGGGCCCCATGTCGACCAGATGATCCGCCGCCGCCATTGTTTCCGCATCATGCTCAACCACCACGACGGTGTTGCCGATGTCACGAAGACGAAGCAGGGTTTGCAACAAGCGCCGATTATCCCGCTGATGGAGACCGATGGACGGTTCGTCTAAAATGTAGAGCACCCCGACCAGACCGGATCCGATTTGCGTCGCCAATCTGATACGCTGACCTTCTCCGCCGGATAGGGTCGCCGCCGCCCGATCGAGCGTCAAGTAATCCAGACCGACATTGACGAGAAAACCCAGCCGTTCTCGAATCTCTTTCAGGATCCGGTGGGCGATGACCAATTCACGGTCGGTCAAGGTCAGCGAGAGGAAAAACTCCGCCGCCGTACGGATCGACAGACTCGTAACTTCGGCGATGGATCGTTTCTCAAGTTTGATCGCCAGACTTTCCGGTTTGAGCCTGGCGCCATGACAAACCTCGCAGGCATCGCGCAGCGTGAAATCCTCTTCCTCGTCCGATCCCGGTATCACCTGATACCCGATACCGTCACATGCCGGGCAAGCCCCGTGCGGACTATTGAAGGAAAAAATTCGAGGCTCGACTTCCGGATAGCTCACGCCGCATTTGATACAGGCCAGCTTGTCGCTGTACAGTCTGGTCTTCCCGTCATCCGTTAAGACCGCGACCAGTCCACCGGTCAGCTTGAGCGAGGTTTCAACCGAATCGGCCAGCCGACGCATCAGTGCATCACCGGCCTTCATGACGAGCCGATCGACGATGATTTCGATGGTATGTTTCTTCTGTTTATCGAGCGTGATGTCTTCCCCCAAATCGACGATCTCCCCGTCGACACGAGCCCGCACATATCCGGCCCGACGCATGTCCAGCAACTCCTTGCGGTATTCTCCTTTACGTCCCCGGACAATCGGCGCCAGAATCTGAAACTTGACACCTTCCGGCAACCCGGCGATGGCATCGACCATTTGCTGCACCGTCTGCGCAGCGATCTCTTCTCCGCACCGAAAACAATAGGGACGTCCCACGCGCGCAAACAGTAACCGCAGGTAGTCGTAGATCTCCGTGACGGTGCCGACGGTGGACCGGGGGTTATGGCTGGTACTTTTCTGTTCGATGGAAATGGCGGGAGACAGCCCCTCGATGGAATCGACGTCGGGCTTGCCCATCTGCTCAAGAAACTGACGAGCGTACGCCGAGAGTGACTCGACATAGCGCCGCTGCCCTTCGGCGTAAATTGTGTCGAACGCCAGCGACGACTTGCCGGATCCGCTCAAACCGGTAATGACGACGAGTTTGTCGCGCGGGATCTCAAGGTCGATGTTCTTGAGGTTATGCTCCCGCGCACCTTTGATGATGATCGAGCCGGACATGGGACGCGGATTATAGCACGTGAAAGTCCTGCGAACTGAAGACAAACCCCACCGTGATCCGGTCGGATCGGCCGCCCCGTCGACCTCGTGTTCTCCCGGTCGATCGAATCCTCGTAAGGGCGACAGGGAGTTCTATTGTTGAACTTTCTCCGATTGTTGAGACTTCGCCGGCTGCTTCCCCGACGAACGGATATTGACGAGTTTGTTCAGCACATCAAACCAAAACGGAGCCCCGAGTGAGACCGCCCCAGTCGTCAATAACAGGCCCATGATCTTGAGGACCCAATCTCCCGTATTATCAGGAACGGCCTGTGGATGCTGCGGTTGGCGAGACCACCCGATAGGGAGGCCGATTTCGTCCGTCATCTGCTTCAGCTGTCCCGCGATCTCCTTGGCATTCTTCGGCTGAGCCTCCTTGGCGGTCGATTCAGCCATCGCCACCATCGACGCTCGTAATGTCGTATCCCGCGCCAGCGTGTTGGCAATAAGAATCGTATCGGCATTGACTGCACAGGTCACAAGCAGTGCCCATGCGAATATCAAGAGTTGCGCTTTTCTCTTGTACCAACCGGATACCCGATCCATGGCATCGTCATACCAACGCTCGACATTCTCCCGTGCCGTCTTAAGATCGTCTCCGGCATCGTCGATCAGTGTGAGCAGCACCTGCTTGACCTCTGTATTCGTATCGGCCTCAGAAACTTTCTTTCGAATATCCTGCAGGGTTCTCGTGGTCGTCGCTCCCTCGACCGGCGCGACAAGATCGAGGAGTGCCAATGCGAAGGTACGAGACGGCACATAGGAGGGTCGCTTACCCGGACGCCCCAAGTTCTTCACCAACGCGTGATCGTACAACTGCCGGGCCAATCCGGTGCCTTCCGAGTCATACAATAAATTTCGCATGCCGTCCCAGAGGTTATTTGCTCGCAAATTCAGATGCCCCGCCACCCACTCGTTCAGGATGGAACACAGTAACGCCAGCAACAGGTAGATCAGGGCGAGACTCATCGAAATTTCGAGCACCAAGGACCCAAACATGATACGACCTCCACACCTCGCCGGCTCTTTCCGCCCTCTCTCCGGTCGGAACAACCGGAACCAGTCATGCAAACCGGCCAGGTCCTGTCGGAGCGGGGATTATAGCACCTTAGGGTACTTACGGACACACTCCGCACCGGCAGCCTCCCCTGATGCTTCAGTTTAGCCGTGAGTCTGCCGATATACTGATACGCATGTCTGTTCATGTTCATTCGCCCAACAGAGCATACTTCTCGCATGCTTGACGTACTGAGTGTTTTTAAACGGAATACCAACCAGCTCTTTGGAATCTGCGTTGACATCCTCAACGTGGGGCGCTCCCTCCAGCAACTGTCGCTGTCCATGCAGATTCTTGCGATCAATGGAGTCGTCCAAGCGGCAAAAGTCGGCGACGGCAAGGGGCGCCCGATATTGGCCCTCGTAGAAATTCTGAATCACACCCCGGGGGAAATTCGCCCTGAGGTGGAAACCATCGAACGCCTCTGCGCCAAACTCGCCAAATTGGCCGCACATAGTTCGAATACGGTGTGGCGGTATTACCAGCTGATCGCCGGACTGCTGACGACTATCCCTCGTGAATACCGGACGTCGTCCCGCATGCACGCCGACGCCATCCTCGATCTCCCATTCACCACTCCTGACGATCTCGCGCAACTGACGGCGCACCCGACCTTTCAGACGGGAGATGCGCTGGCACGGAGTAATCGGCAATCCATTGCGACCATTTGTCGGGCCAACCTGACGGATCTCCACGAACGATTGGAGGAAGCGCTGAGCTGTTTGGACGACACCCGCCGCGCGTTGCACGGGCTGGAGACGATCGGCCTGACCGCCCGCTACATGGCATTTTGTATTGCATCGGAAGCCGCAGGGTTGGGAGAAGCAGGAATGAATTTCAAGAATCTGGCGACAGAGATCGGAAAAGCCGTCGATGAACTCAACGCCAAAACCCATACCATGAAAGTGTCGATCGACGGCGGTGTGGAGATGGTGGAGCTGTTATTGCGAGGACAAGCCCGTGAAAAGTAAGACGCTCTTCAACGACAACGGCCATCAGTGGATCGCGATCGGCCGTGATCCCGAAAAAGACTCGCACGTCATCGACACGAACGAGTATGTCATCATCAGCCACGGCCAAGCCATGTTGCTGGACCCGGGAGGCATTCAAATCTTTCCACAAGTGCTGGCCGAACTAGCCAAGTATGTGCGGGTCGAAGACATCCGTGCCATCTTCGCCAGTCATCAAGACCCGGATATTTCTTCATCGCTCGCCATGTGGCTCGATTTGAACCCCTCCATCACCACCTATTGCTCGTGGCTATGGACCGGCTTCATCAGCCATTTCAGCACCGGCAATGCCATCGAACTCCATCCGATTCCCGACCACGGGATGCGCATAAAAATCGGCGACCATGGAGCGGACGTTGAAGCCATCCCCGCCCATTATTGCCATTCCTCCGGAAACTTCTCGCTGTACGACCCCACAGCCGGCATCTTGTTCTCCGGCGATATCGGTGCCGCGCTGGTTCCCAGTCATGAAACCGAGCTGATGGTGACGGACTTCGATCAACATGTCGAATACATGAGAGGCTTCCATATTCGGTGGATGCCCTCGACTTCGGCGTTGCGAAGCTGGACTCAACGGGTCCGCGCCTTGAAACCCGACATGATCTGCCCGCAACATGGCTCTGTCTTCCAGGGCGAGATGGTCGGCAAGTTGCTCGACTGGCTCGACACGCTGGAAGTCGGCCAGTGGAACGACACAGCTCCGGCAAGCCAGCCACAACAAGCGGCGTAAACCACATTCGTCATGTGTGTTCCACGATGAAATTGCGTTGTCTCGTTGCATCCCAGATGTGGGAGAAGCGACCCTAAACAATGCCGGCTAGGATCGTCTGCGAGACCTTCGACGGGAGCCGTCAAGCGCCTCACCCCAGCGGATGAGAAACGACGTGACAAATTCGTGCTCTTCCGCGGGCGGCACAGCCAGACGTGCCAAGGCCATCGCGACCGCCAGTGCGATATGATACCCCTCCGAACGAGAGGCTACGGCACGACGATAGGCGGGGTGCGTATCATTGATCACGACCGTGGACTCAACCAGACGGCCAAGGTCCGGATCTCCTTCATGCGACTCAAATCGGATGGTGAGCCCATACCGACCGAGCCGCGGGCGTGATTTAGCGCCGGGCACGACCGCAACACCGGAAACCGGTTCCGGCTCAGGCTGTGTCGTACCTTCCGTCCCTCCGTCGTTTGTTTGCGGATCCGTGACCGATTCCTGTACCGGAGCCGGAACAGCCTCGGTCTCTTCGGACACGTCCGCACCGCTCAGAATGGAAGCTGAGAGAAGTCCCTGCCCATCATCCGCCGCTGTCGATCGTCCGATCGGCAGCCGCTTCTGACCTCCGACTCGCTGTTCAACCAACGAGGCCAGCAGCGGGAACTCATCGGCCAAATCAACCAACACCGTTTCCAAGTCGCGCTCAAGCGGCCGCACGACTCTACGGGAAACCTTGTCTCCCGTTTCACGGATGTCCCCCCACTGAACCAACTGCCGTGAGACCGCTTCCTGAACGGCCTTCCGATAACCCAAATACAAGGCCCCCCTCGTGCCGACACGCACAAAATCACCTTTATTCAGGGTCAATGCGGCGGCCAATGCCGGTGCCTCGATCATCCCGAATGTTCTATCCGGCGCGGCAGGTGTCACGCCCAACCAATCCCACCCGCGTTTGATCACCTTGCCGTACGTGCTGATCGCCATGCCTCGCTGGTCTTCCGGAACGGGAGACTCGCTTCGAACCAAATACCCGATAGCCGACGGTTTACGTTTCCGCGCGAGGCAAACAGCTAACTTTGAGACCTCCGCACCGCAGACTCGCTGACGTTTCAGCACACGACCGTTGACCTCGAACCGAAACCCCTTCGGATAATGCACGGCCAGCACCGCGTCGAATTCCGGTTCAAGCAACGGCTGATACTGCCGGCGCAAGACCCCTTCAAGATACCCCTCATCCAACAGCGGCGAGAGCGCATTGTGCAGCTTCAGTTGCACCGCCGTACCATGATCTGCCACCAATCCCAATGGAGGAATCCATTTCCACGGCGCCTTGTGCCGCCCGGCCAAATGCCAGCGACTGGCCACATGCTCCTTGCCGCGCCTGGTTTCCGTTACCACGTCTTCGCAGACCAACAAGCCCAGCTTGATCCCGACTCCGGCAAACCCAATCCCCTGACCACGCGTTTTCGTGCTGGAAGCCAAATCGTGATACCGGACCAGATCCCTCCGCCGCATGCCGGATCCATCATCCACAATGGTCAATGTCGATGCCTCAGAGTCAGCCGTGAACCTGAGACAGGTCGCACCAGAATCCAGTGAATTGGCCACCACTTCGGTCAAAATGGTCTCTTCCAACGCACCGGGATAGGCATCACGCAAGTCTTCAAGCAGATGTTGCAGGTCTACACGCGTTTCACCCAAGAGAATCTCCTTGTTCAACTTGCGGCTTCAGTCAATCCTTCATCCCACCGTCACCGGCACCAGTGTCATGGTGTCATTGCCGAAGATATCGATCACTTTCACGGCGACCGTATACCGACCCGGCTTGTCATAGGCATGTGTGGCGGATTTCAGTTCAAGATCACGGTTCTTGCGAGTGCGGAAGCTTTGCCATTCGTTCTCGAAAATGAAGGCGCCGGTCGCCATTTTCAAGACATACCGCGGCCAATCTTCGTCGAACATACCAGATGACACCGCCTCGGAAGCATCGAATCGAAGCAAGTCGTACTTGTCACGTGCCTGCCGGACTTCGAACAACCAGATCACCGTTTCTACCGCCTCACGCTGGGCAAAGTAATAGCGGAAGGGAGACAACGACCCGTCGGCATTCTCAACCAAATGCTCCGTTTCAAACCAGTAGCGCAGTAAGGCCTTGGATGTGCTGGAGGCGCCGGCATACCCAGCGGTCCGCCAAGCAAAGACCTCTTGCCGAACCTTGGCCACCAGGGGAGGAAGAAGCTTCCAAGATGCCGCCTCACGAAGCACTTCGTCGGCAGGAAACCACCGCCGCTCAGGAATGAGCGGTGCGTGGGGGGAAATTGGGAAATCCGGGTGAAGAGACATAGCGATAGTAGGTACGCGTCACATTACTCCACCGAAGGATACGCGTTTCTTGACCGGAAATCATCCTTGCTTGGTAAGCAGACGGCTGGCACATACTGATCATGTTCCCAGGATGCCCACAATCCTGTTACGCTTCTGCACCCGACGCTCACTTCCGTTTCTCACTGTACCTATTGGCTGAAGCTGTTCCGACCAGCTTGACACCGCCTTGAACGAGGTGCTACCACGTTCAGATGGCCCGGACCGGTGATCCCCCTATGGCACAAGACTCACAACCTGCTCCCAAGGCTGTCTCCACCTGGTCAGGCCAGGCGCGTGAACAGGCGGTACAGCGAATGTTCACCGCGATCGCGGGCGTGTATGACCTGAACAACACGCTCCTGAGCTTTGGCCTGCATTACAGCTGGAAAAAAATCGCTGCGTCATACATTCCGCCGATCGAAGAGGGCACGGCGCTCGATGTCGGGTCCGGCACTGCCGACCTTGCGCTCCTCGTTGAACCGCGCATGGGCGCCAAGGGACGAGTGATCGCCTCGGATCTCAACCATGCCATGCTGGCGGAAGGACGAAAGAAGGTGGCCGACCACGGTCTGTCGGGAAAAATCACGTGTCTGCAGGCCAGCGCCGAGCACTTGGGATTCCCGGATAACACCTTTGACGCCGTCACGACGGGGTTTTGCATGCGCAACGTCGGCAATCTTCCGCAAGCGGTGGGGGAGATCTGTCGCGTCATGAAGCCCGGCGGCCGTTTCGTGTGTCTGGAATTTTCACGTCCGGTGTTCGGATGGTTGCGCACGCTGTACGATTGGTACTCGTTTACGCTCTTGCCGTGGATCGGCACGAAGGTGGCCCGAGATACCACGGGAGTCTACGAATACCTTCCGGCTTCGATTCGCACCTTCCCTGACCAGGAACGGCTCTGCGAGATTTTACGCGCGGCAGGATTTCAGCATGTTGAATATCGCAACCTGACCGGGGGCATTGTGGCGATCCATATCGCGACCAAGTAAAGGACTGAGTGCTGAGGCATGAGGACTGAGCGTTGGGAATCGGTGTTTTGCCCTCAGTCCTCCGTCCTCAGTCCTGAAAAACTATGAATTCAATACTGTACGTCTTTCTTCCCTGCAAAAAGGTCTACCCCATCGGGATTACCTATCTGGCTGATTTTATTCATCGGCGGAAACCCGAGGTGCGCCAACGCATTCTTGACCTATCCTTATTTCCGCTCGCGCAACGGAGTCAGGCACTCCGAGATGCCACGGCAGAGTTCAAACCGGACCTGGTCTGTTTCTCTTGGCGGGATATCCAGATTTTTTCGCCGCATGAGGGTGACTCCTCCCTGGAGCATGCATTCAATTTTTATTTTGCCAGCAATCCGCTGAAGAAAGTTGTGGCCTCGTTTGAAGGCATCAAGCAGCTCTATCGCTACTACAATCATATCTATACGATCTTGTCGTATCCCTGGTTGATTCGGAAGGAATTTCCCAAGGCCCAGATCATGATCGGTGGAGGAGCCTTTACAGCCTTTGCCGACCAATTGATCGAAAAACTCCCGGAAGGGACGATCGGCATTCTTGGCGAAGGAGAAGACGCCATTCTCAAGATGGTCGAGGGCCGATCCCTGGAAGACGAGCGCTACATCGTCAAGGAAGGGAGACACATCAGGAAAGGCTCACAGGGCTCTCCCGCGCTGCTGGATGCCCTGACTGTGGATCTCCCCTATCTGACGTCCATTTTTCCTCAATACAGGGAATACATCCACGACGAATCAATCGGGGTCCAATCAAAACGCGGCTGTCCCTATGACTGTGCGTTTTGTCTCTACCCCTACATTGAAGGGAAACGTGTCCGCTATCGGCCTCCGGCCATGGTGGTACAGGATATTTCTCAGCACTATCACCAATGGGGTGCGCGCCGCTTTTGGTTTACCGATGCGCAGTTCATCACCGGGAGAGAAGCCTATCCTCAATGCACGGAAATCCTTGAACGGATTGTCGCGGAAAAGCTTGAGATTGAGTGGTCCGGTTATGTCAGAACATCATTGATCACACCGGAACTGGCCAAACTGATGGTTCGGTCCGGGGTCGGCGATCTGGAAGTGGCCGTGACGTCCGGGTCGCAAGAGGTACTGAATAATCTCCACATGGGATTCAAACTGGAACGTCTGTATGACGGCTGTCGCTATCTGGCTGAAGCCGGGTTCAAGGGCAAAGTCATCCTGAACTACTCCCTGAATAGCCCGAAGGAAACGGAAGAGACACTCCTGCAAAGCGTCGAGTCCTACAAGGTGGTTTCGTCGATCATCGGCGAGGAGCGGGTATTCCCCTTGATGTTCTTTTTGGGCATCCAGCCCAATACGGACCTGGAACAACGGCTGTTGGAAGAAGGATACTTATCCGCCGGATACAACCCCCTCATGCTGACCCCCTCCAGCATCAAGAAGCTTCTCTATAACCCGGCTCCTCTCAATAAGATTATTGCGAAGGCTTGCCTGCAAGCATGGGAACGGAAAGAAGGCAGCCGTGATCCCAGAAAGTGGACGGGATCCCTGTCTCAATCAGATGCTGATTCCAGTTCCTACGCAGACAAGAGCCTCAGCAAAGGGATTGAGGGCAACTCAGGGAGGGATACCCTGCTCTCGCTGGAGGAGATCATCCGATCACGTCGTGCCTCCGCATCTCCCCGGCAGACTTCTGAGCCAGGGGCATCATCAACTCGTTGATTTCACAGCATCTGGTCGGCATTAGTCATACGGAATTCCCCTACTTGACGTGAGCGCGGCAATGTAAGATCCCCGCCCCTCCCTACCTTGCATTCCTCTTCCGGCCAATGCTATCATCCACCCTCTTAGCTAGTAGAGGCCGCCAAATCAACTATTTATATACGCTCACGTTGGCGCCGCTTGCCCCAGCGGTTTCGTGCGCCTGAGGGACGTGCTCTATGTATAAGACAATTTATATTCCGGTCGATAACTCTGACCATTCGAATGCTGCCGTGGACGCCGGTGTCCACATGGCAAAGACCTTTGGCTCCAAGATCGTCGGCAGCCATGTCTATGCCGCCAAGATGCATGACAAACGTTTTAAACAAATGGAAGCCGGCCTGCCCGAGGAATACCACGATGAAACGGAGCTTGACCGCCAACGGCAGATCCATGATTCGTTGATTACCCGCGGACTTCAGATCATCACGGACTCCTACCTCGACTACGTCGACAAGATGTGCACCCAGGCGAATCTGCCGATCGAACGACGTTCCCTCGAAGGACGGAACTGGAAAGTGCTGTCTGAAGATATCAATACCAACGGGTACGATCTTGTCATTATGGGTGCGTTGGGCGTGGGCGCCGTGAAAGAAAGTGTCATCGGCAGCAACACGGAACGGGTGGTCCGCCGTGTCCGCAACTCCGACATGCTGATCATCAAAAACACACAACCGATGGAGAGCGGCAAGATCGTCGTTGCGCTGGACGGCAGTCCCTATTCATTCGGTGGGTTGATGACCGGGCTTCAACTCGGCAAGGCCTTGAATATGCCGGTAGAGGCGATCTCCGCATTCGACCCCTACTTCCACTATGCGGCATTTCATAGTATTTCAGGCGTCCTGAACGAAGAAGCCGGCAAGGTTTTCCGTTTCAAAGAGCAGGAAAAACTGCATGAGGAGATTATCGACAGCGGCCTGGCCAAAATCTACCAGTCGCACCTCGACATCTCGCGGGAAATCGCCCAGGCCGAGCAGTCCGACCTCAAAACCACGCTGTTGGACGGCAAGGCCTTCGAAAAGATCATCCAATACGTCAGAAAAGACGTTCCCGCGCTGTTGATCGTCGGTCGTATCGGGGTTCATAGCGACGAAGATATGGACATCGGAAGCAACACCGAAAACCTTCTCCGGAGCGCGCCCTGTAACGTCTTGGTCTCAAACCGGAAATATGTGCCGCCGATCGATACCCAGGCCGAATACACCATCGCATGGACCGAAGAAGCCCTGCGGCGGATGGAAAAGATCCCGGTATTTGCCCGCGGAGTGGCCAAGACGGCTATCCACCGGTATGCCATTGAAAAAGGCCATACGATCATCAGCAATACCGTGGTGGATTCGGCAGTCGGACATATCCTGCCGAAAGGCGCCATGGATGCGATGCGGGCGTTGGGCGGCAATCTCGACGTCGCCGGTATCGACCGTGACAAGATGCAGGCCGATGATGCGGTAGCCAAAGAACTCATGGGATCGACCTTAAGCGGCATGATGACACAGGTCGTGGAGGAGGCCCCCAAGCAACCCGATACGACCCAGGCGTATCTGGATCGGATGAACCAGAATTACTTCGTGTGCGACGGCTGCGGATATATCGGGAAGGGCGAGACCCCGGTAAAGTGCCCTGTGTGCGGTGCCGAAGGGGCTCGGTTCAAGCAGGTCGACAAGAAAATTTTCGAGTCAGCGGCGCAATCCGAAGGCGAGCTGGAAACGGACATCGCCTACGACGATGTTCCGATGCAATGGACCAAAGACGCCAAAGAAGCGATTCGCGCAGTTCCCGCGGGCTTTCAACGTCGACGCGCCAAGGCAAAGATTGAAAAGACCGCCCGTAAACTCGGCATGACCACCATCACGCTGGAGTACGCCGCCCCGATGATCAAAGATGCGGCGGCGGAAGATTACCAGCCGATTTTCTCCAACAAAGGGACAGGAACCTCGACCGCGGCTGAGGCTAAACTGGCCTCTACGAATGGGACGACTGCTAACGGCAACGGTTCACACGAGCCCGCACAGGACGCTCAGACCGAATCCTCTGCCTATACCTGGACTCCGGAGGCGCAGGAACGACTCGACCGCGCGCCGGAAGGTTTCATGCGGGAATGCACCAAGGCGCTGATCATGAAGCATGCAGAAAAAATCGGGGTAACACACATAACGCTTGAGGTTGCCACCGAAGGCATCGAACAAGCCAAGGGCTATATGGCCGACGCGATGAAAACCGGCGACCTGAAAAGCATGATTGCAGACCTCACAGGAAAAACCAGCACATAGTTCTGAGTGCTGAGTGCTGAGTTGAGAGCGGACACGGCGCCGAAGTCTTCTTAACTCAGTACTCACATCTCAGCACTCAGGACCGACTTATGGGGCCCCCACTTCCAATCTTCAATCCTTCGGGAATGCCTGAGCCTATTCGGCACTCAGCACTCAGCCCGCTCAGCGAGGCGAGCACTCAAGACTCAGCACTGGTTCACGACGGCCGCACCGTTGACGACTTCAAGCCCTATCTTGTCGCATTGAATCTCACGAAGCGCTGTAACCTCAAATGCGACCACTGCTACCTCGATGCCACAACCAAAGCTGCCGGAGCACACGACGAACTCACCACGGAAGAATGTTTCCGTGTGATCGACCAAATCGCTGAGGTGAATAAGGGCTGTCTTTTGGTCATCACCGGGGGAGAACCGTTGGTGCGGCCTGATATTCTTGATATCGCACGATATGCCGTCAAGCTTGGATTCATGGTCGTGTTCGGGACCAACGGCATGCTCATTAACGATCACATGGCCAGAACCCTGGTCGAGATCGGCGTGATGGGCGTAGGGATCAGCATCGACTCGCTTGATCCGGCCACACACAATGCGTTCCGCGGTGTCCCAGGAGCCTGGGAATCCGCAGTCGCCGGCATCGAAGCCTGTAAACGCAATGGGCTCCAATTTCAGATTCATTTCAGTGTCCAACCGATGAACTACCGGGAACTCCCTGCGGCCATCGACTGGGCCCATCAACTGGGCGCCCGAGTGTTCAATGTCTTTTTCATGGTATGCACGGGACGAGGCGAAGAACTCACCGATATCACACCGGCTCAATATGAGGAAGTGCTCGGCTATCTGATCGATTGCCAGGAGAATTACAACGGCATGCTCGTTCGTGCCCGTTGCGCTCCGCATTTTAAGCGATTGGCATACGAGAAAGATCCCAACTCTCCGATTACCAAAGCCACCGGCTACATGGGAGGCGGCTGTCTTGCCGCAACCAACTACGCCCGCGTGACGCCGAACGGCGAATTGACGCCTTGCCCGTATATGCCTCTTTCAGCCGGGAATATCCGACAGAATAGCTTCTCCGACCTCTGGAACAATTCGGAGGTCTTTGATTCGTTCCGTTACCCCCAACTGAAGGGGAAATGCGGAGACTGCGAATACTCGGATATCTGCGGAGGCTGTCGTGCACGCCCCTATGTCGATCACGGCGATTGGCTGGACGAGGACCAGTGGTGTCTCTACACCCCGAAGGGGGGAGAGAAAATTAAGGTGGCGTTCAATACCCCGGAAGAAACCGAGGTTGCCTGGGATGAGGCATCGGCATTGCGCCTCAGCCGCATCCCGTACTTTCTTCGGGCGATGGTGAAAAAAGGCGTCGAGAAACATGCGCGTGAAAACAACATCGGCCTGATTACGATCGCACTGATGGAAGAACTGCGAAAGAAACGGTTCGGCAACGACGCGCCGGTCTTCAACTTTGACGTAAAGAGTCAGGGGTAAGAAGTCAGGGGAAGCCGTTTTCTCCACCCCTCACCCCTTACTATTCACCCTTCACCGGCTTTTCACATGGATGCGCTTCAAAACATTCTCTTTGATCTCAATACGCTGATTCCGATTCTGAATCACGCGCTCCATCTGCTCTCGGCCGTGATTTGGGTCGGGGGACTGTCGTTCCTCGTCATGGCGGTTACGCCGGGGCTTCGAAAAGCCGTACCCAAAGAATACATCAAGCCCATTACGGAGGCCTTCTACCGCCATTACAAAAGAATAGCCGGGATACTTCTGGTTGTGCTTTTATTTACCGGCGGGGTCAACCTGCATTACGTGAATCAAGTCATTACCTCGCAAACCGGGGTCGGCATGCAACACCATGCCAAATACCTCATCATCCTCTGCATCAAGCTGCTTCTTGTCCTCGGTCTTCTCACGCTGTTCCTCTATACCGTCATCTTTAAATCCGACGATGAGACAGAAGAAGACGGGTCATACGAAGCCATCCCGTTCCAACGCGCCGCACTCTGGATGGGATTTTTCATTATCCTCTGCGCGGCGGCCCTGAAGCACTTGCACCTCTAGCAGGATCCCCCGGTTCGTAGAATTCTCGAAGGTTACGTCTGAGGCTCTGGGCAATGAGGAAGGCTCAGGCTGAGGTTACGGCTAAGCAAACAACCCAAATGGCGGATTAGCCTTTATTCTCTCTTAGCCCTCACCGTAACCTCAGCCTATTCAGCTTCGCTTGCCGAGGCTGGGACTGCGGAAGATAACGACTGCATCAGCAGAGTGGGGAAACAGGCAATCAGGGGCGTTTCGAACCGGAGAGGGCACGCTTGAACACCGTTTTCAGCCCAAAATATCCGACGGAGTCCTTGAGATTGGAATAGAGCCGCTTCACGGGGTTCATATCTGGATTCGTCACATACTCCATCGTCAACACGATCCGCTCCTCCCCTTCTCCAAGCGGAGTCACGGCATGCCACAGCTTGTCGCCGTTAAACACTACCAGGTCTCCGGGCTCGGTAATCAGTTCAACTCGACGCAGTTCTTTCGTCGGATCGTCTTTGAACAACTCGCACACTAATTTGCAACAAGTCGAGCGATCGACCAACCCGAGCAAAATCGTGTAGCGAGCCCCTTTGTAATACGATGTATCATAGTGAAACCCGATATGATCGCCGGGCTCCGTATAGTAATAGAGGGCGCACGAATGCGGGTCATTATCGGGACACAGCATCAATTCCGCGCCCGTCAACCGGACGAGAAAGTCTTTAAAGGAGGCTGACTTGTACAGATCTATGAAACGAGGCGCCTTTTCCTGCACCGTATAATAGCTGACGCTCCCGCCTTTCTTATGCCCGGGGATAAAGTTGCGGTTAAGCTCTCCTTTAACTCCCTGCGCTTGCGGGGCAAGCGTCTCTTCCACAAATGCCCGCGGCAAAAATTGCTTGATGATCAGCGTTTCGTTCTGGTCCCAATACTCCCGGTGCAACCCTTCAAAATCCAACCCTGCGACTGCACGATCGACCGCTTCAGCGACCTTGCCGGATTCCACTGTTGCCGCCATAACCCGCTCCTTCCACGATCTTCGTCGATCCGGCGAGACTTGGCTTAAACTCTCGCGCGTGACGATTGGCACACCACGATTCGCCGGCCCCGCCTACGGCCCGTTCAACACCGGAGCCCTGACCACTTCGACGTCAGCAGGTATCTTGAAGTCAAACAATTCGTTCGTCAATCCCGCATTCGGTTTCAATGCTGAAAATTCAAACGTCGCCACATTACCGCTGATCTCATACAAGGAGACCGTGCGAAGGAAGTAGGTCTTGGGGAATACCTCGACAATAATCTTTTGAAGGTTCCGGGCCGACTCTTGCTCTCTCTCTTTGGGTATCAGCGTGATCAGGCGAATGTCCCCTATCCCCCGTTCCTTTCCTGTCGTGGGCTGAATATCAAACGATTCCTCCAACTTCCCGACTCCCTGCAAAAGTTGCAGCGGCGCTTGCGATGCAGCCATGTGCGTGAGCTTGCCGATCAGCACCTGCTTATGTTCCGGAACATAGACTTTGACATCGTCATGCGTGACGTAGATTTGTTCGTTTGCCGGATCCAAATAGTCCCACCGCAGTCGCCCGGGTTTCTTGAGATAGACTTTCCCCGCCGAGGTCACGGGCCGTTCGAATCCTTCGATTTTTGTTTTCTGGACGAAGTCCGCCTGAAGATCCTTTGTTTTCTCGTATCGTGCTTGAATATGCTTCACGATATTGCGGACGTCTCTGCGGGCCTGCTCCTCATTCTGGACGTCGGCTCCCCACGCCGACGACGCGCACATACACAGAATCAGGACTCCGATCCATAGTCGTTTCATGCTTCAGCCGCCCCGACGGGTCCCCGCCGCCCTAAGACCTCCCGTCGTCCGTCACGTCCTGCCGATCCGACTATCCCTTCTGTTTCCATTTGTTCGATCATGCGCGCAGCCCTTGGATATCCGACTCTCAAACGGCGCTGAATCAAGGAGGCGGACGCCTGCCCGGTGGTCAGCACCAGTTCTTTTGCCTGTTCATAGACTTCGTCTTTTGCCTCTTCTTCCGCCGCCTCTTCGATCTTAATCGCCTGCAACTCCTGATTGTACGTCGGCACGGCTTGTTTTTTCACGAACTCCACGACCGCCCGCACATCATCGTCGGAGACAAACGACCCATGCAACCGAGTCAGTCGGCCGGTTCCCGTAGCCAGATACAGCATATCTCCTTGGCCAAGCAAGGCCTCAGCGCCGTTGGCATCCAGAATAGTTCGCGAGTCCGTTTTTGATGAAACTTGAAATGCGATTCGTGCGGGGAAATTCGCCTTGATCAATCCGGTCAGCACGTCGACCGACGGCCGTTGCGTAGCCAACACCAGATGGATGCCGGCGGCCCGCGCCATCTGAGCCAACCGTGCGATTTTATCCTCCACCTCTTTCGGAGCGACCATCATTAGATCCGCCAACTCATCAATCATCACCACAATAAACGGAAGGGGTTCGGGAGGCGTCGTCTTCCGTTGCATGCATCCCGGTTCTCCCATGGCTATGGCAGATTCCCCGGCAGACAGCCGTTCCTCCTCGGAGAGAAATTGTATGGGCAATTCCGGCTGTGCGACCGACTGACCAGATCTGTCCATAATCGCCTCGTGCAAACCGGCAACCTTGCGGTTATAGGCATCGACGCTCCGCACACCGGCCTCAGCCAACAGTTTGTAGCGTCGTTCCATTTCGGCGACGACCCAGCCCAGTCCCTTCGCCGCCGCTTTCGGATCTGTAATGACCGGTCGTAAGAGATGGGGAATCCCCTCGTATGATTGAAATTCCAGCATTTTGGGATCGATGAGCAACAGTTTGACTTCACTGGGTTTGGCGGAAAACAAGACGCTCAGCAACATCGTATTGAGGCCGACGCTCTTGCCTGATCCCGTTGCCCCTGCGACTAAAAGATGCGGCATGGTCCGTAAATCCGCCGTGACCGGTGCACCGAAGATATCTTTACCTAAAGCCAAGGTAAGTTTTGAGCGCGCCTTTGCAAAGACACTGCTCGTCAACACCTCTTTGATCGAGACGGTTTCACGTGAGCGATTCGGCACCTCGATCCCGACCACCGATTTTCCTGGAAGCGGTGCGACAATACGGAGACTCACTGCCTTGAGCGCAAGCGCCACATCATCGGCCAAACCGACGATGCGCGAGACCTTGGTGCCCGGAGCCGGCTCGAATTCATACATGGTGACGACCGGGCCCGGCCGAACTTCCGTTACTCTACCCTCGACGCCGAAACTCGCAAGCGCCCTGGAGAGGACCTCGGACTGTGCTCTCAGCTCCTCATCGGACATGCGGGTTAATGAGCCAGATGCCTCGCTCAGAATAGTTTCGGGGTCAGGCAAGTGATAATTGTCCGATCCGACGATGATCGGCTGCACTTCCGACTCGTCCGGTTCTTTTTCCTCGGTGACAGGAACGGGTGAAATGTTAATCGATGCACTAGCACGAGGCACCGCATCAAAGACCGGCTCAACTTCGCCCTGCGCGGCACCTCCGGGCTCCGCAATCGTGAAAGTCCTGATCGATCTTGAGCTCTTCATCTTCCGGTTTCCGGTATCCTCCCGAACAGCTCCCTCGCGATCCGGCATAACCGTACCCAGCCATTCTCTACAGGCCACCCATCGGTCCGGGACCCTCCGAACCGCCTCACCCAACGACACGGGCGCGGTAAACAACAATGAGACCAGAAACCCCGCAATAATCACGATGTGTGCGCCGGTGCCGGCAAACACGGCCCGAAGTCCGTCACCGATCAATTGTCCGATGGTTCCCCCTGCCATGCCATCGGCGATCATGCCGCTGGTGACGGTGGGAACCGCCGACACTTCCAAGTGCAGAAAGGCACTTAAAAAGAATACGGCAGCCAGAGAACTGGCAATGGTTCTCAATCGAATACT
>JAOUPN010000223.1 GCA_029879905.1 Nitrospira sp.
GCACGCCATGATCGCCTTTCCTCGTGAAAATGCGGCTGAGGGCTCAGGACTGACAACTGAGAAGAATTCCTCTGATCCGCGATCTCAGTCCTCAGCACTTATATGAGGAGTGGGGCTATGCTGAGCAAGGTTGGTATCTGAAGGGTCAGCAAGGACTGACCGGGGTCGTGCGGGCACTCTTCTGGCCGACCGAGGGGATCGTCGAAGTTGGACACTATGGTCGCGTATGGGCGGAGCGGACACCGCAACCGCCATCCGACCTCTTCACCTTTCGTTTGACCGAAGAAGGCTATCAGCGCTTACAGCAACATCTGCATGCGACCCTGTTGATCGAGAAACCGGTGGCCACTTTCGGACAATCCGCGTTCTATTCCGCGCAACGTTCCTACCACCTGTTTCACACCTGCCACCAATATGCAGCTCTTGCCTTGCGCGAAGCCGGCCTGCCGATCTCACCGTTCTGGGCCTTCAACCGGGCCAGTTTTGCCTCGGAGCTCCGGCGCGCTACACGAATTATTGAGGAGCATTCGAGGGATGTTCAAACTGTTGAACCGCGTTAGGAGGGGTTAGTGTAGTGCGTCTTATGATACTTGGCATTTTCCGTTCGCCCTGAGTCCTTCGATTGACTCAGGACAGGCTTGTCGAAGGGCGTAGGATTTTGTTTCTGCTTCTGCTGGATAGACACAGGAATCGAAAACGTCAAGATTGTGGATTATCATTGAATCAGGGCAACAATGCGTAAACTCAAACCTGTCACCCCTGGCGAGCTCTTACTGGAGGAATTTCTCAAACCGATGGAGATCACCCGATATCGATTGGCGAAGGAAATCGGCGTGCCTGCGCAACGGATCGGTGATATCGTGGCGGGGAAACGCGCTATTACCGCCGACACGGACTTGCGCCTCTGCCGGTTTTTTTGGACTATCCAACGGTTACTGGCTACGGGCTCAAGCGGCCCATGACACGGAAGTTGCCGAACGTGCCCTCGGGTCGAAACTCTCGAAGATCAAACCATGGGCCGGGCCGAAAACACTGAAAGCTGCATCCTAACCAAGCGGTTCTCCCACGTCGGTCGAGCTCTCCCGTGAAACCACCTCAATTCCACTTGGATTCCACAATTGACCACTGGCCCTCTTGTCATTCCCACGTGTTTCTAGTCGGCATGACCCGATCTCTCCGTAACCCTATTATCTTCCCGGCGTGCAAAGGGTTTTGACCGCTCATTCGTGATCACATTATTGACCTACGGAATTCAGGTTCGGTGGAGAACGGAACCGATCTCGGTCGATCAGTGGACTCAGAGAGATGGATGGGGTCAATTCTTGGTGCACCCGCTATGCTTTGCCCTCTATGCGCCGCAGTCTTGACGGCCGAACACATCCGAGTTGGTGATACCGGACCCGCCTGTTAGGAGTCGAGTGCTTCTCGGACCTTCGCCAATAAGGCTTCGTGCGCAAACGGTTTCTGAAGGAACGGGAGCTTCGCTGTTATTTCCTTATCGATCAAGCGGTTTTTATCGATATACCCCGACATCAACAGTACCTTGATGGTGGGTCGCTTCTGCTGCAACTCCTCGGCCAACTTTGTTCCCCGACCAAGCGGCAACACGACATCCGCCACCAACAAATGAATCGGCTGCTCATATCCGTTACTCAGAAACATCGCCTCTTCTGCCGACCGCACCTCCAAAACCGTATACCCGAAGGTAGACAACACCTCATTCACAAACGCACGCACGATCGGCTCATCTTCCACAAGGAGAATCGTCTCCGTCCCTCTGGTTACAGCCTGGGTCGGCGGCGGCACATTGGTCTCGCTTCCGGACTCCGTCACAGCCGGGAAATAGATGCGAAACGTGGTGCCTTCACCCACATGGCTGGACACGGTGATCGCGCCACCGCTCTGTTCCACAATGCCATGCACCGTCGCCAAACCCAATCCGGTACCTTTACCCGGCCCTTTCGTCGTAAAGAAGGGATCGAAAATCTTCGCCATCGTTTTTTCATCGATCCCGCTGCCCGTATCCCGAACCACCAACGACACGTAGCTCCCTGGAGCAAGCGTTCCTCCTACCCGAGTAAAGAGTGATTCACTCAGACCGACGGTCACCGTCTCGATCGATAATCGCCCGCCGTTCAGCATCGCATCGCGGGCATTGACGGCCAAGTTCATCACGACTTGCTCGATCTGTCCGGGATCCGCCTTGATCGTATCCGGATATGCGTCAAGTTTGACGCTCAAGCGGATATCCTCTCCGATCAAGCGCCGCAGCATCTTCTCCGTCTCGGCAACCGTCTCATTGAGTGATAGCGTCCTCGGTCGAAGGATCTGTTGACGGCTAAAAGCCAGCAACTGGCGGGTCAGTCCGGTCGCTCGCTCACCGGCATGTAAAATCTGCTCGACCGCTTTTTTGACCGTACCCTCTGTCTTGGGGTTCATCAGTACCAAATCGCTGTACCCCGTAATGACTGTCAGCAGATTATTGAAGTCATGGGCCACACCTCCCGCCAAGCGGCCGACGGCTTCCATTTTTTGTGCCTGATGAAATTGTTGTTCAAGGCGAACTTGCTCTGAGAGGTCCTGCACCAGTGCCATCATCGATACCACGTGCCCCGATTCGTCGACCATTACCGAAGTGTGCCAGACACAATGCACATCCTGCCCATCCTTGTCACAATGGCGAATCCGATGGACCTTTCGTCTCTCCTGTCCGCTGATCAGCCGTTCCATACTCTCCAGAATCGCCGGACGCTCCCCCTCGGGAATAAACGGCCATTCATGCGGATACTTTCCCTCCACCTCCTGAGCGGTCCACCCGAATATCCTCTCAGCCTGCGAGGACCAATGGACCAGTTTGAAATCCGGGGCCCATTGAATGACGCCAAGCGGCGTATTTTGCAGGTGAAAATTGAGATACTGATAGGCCTCCTCCAATTCCGCGGTACGCGTCCGCACACGTTCCTCAAGTTCAATATTCATGTTTCGTAATATGTCTTCAGCTTGCTTTTGGCCGCTGATATCACGCACCGTACCTTGAAGTTGAGGCTCCCCCTCGATCACCACGCGAGTGAGCGAGACCGTCGCCGGAAACGTCTCACCCGTGCACCGTATGTGCATCCATTCAAAATAATGAGATCCCTCACGCATCGCGATCTCGATCATCTCGCGGGCTTTGTCGGAGGATAACCGGCCGTCCGGTTGCCGTTCAGGAGACAGTTCTAACGGACCAAGCGAGGTGAACTCTGCTTCGTCCTGTGCATTGAACATACGTACGGAGGCCGGATTCCCCGACGTGAATCGCCCCGTCGGCGGGTCCAGCGTCATGATGGCGTCGTGGGAACTCTGGAAGAGCGTTCGGTAGCGGTCCTCGCTGGTCCGCAAGGAATCTTCGGCCCGCGTACGAGTGATGGCCAACTGCGTGAAATAGGCCGCGCGCTCGATGAGCAGCCAATCGCCCACATTGGGCTTGCGAGGTCTGGTGCAATAGACCGCGAAGATGCCGAATCCCTTCTCTAACGGCGACAAAGATAAGATGGGGGTAGCCCAACAGGCTTGGAGGCCATGGCGAAGGGGCAACTCCTTGCAATCGGCCCACAGAGGGTCTGTGGCAATGTCTTCGACCATCACCGCCTTGTTGAAATGGGCAGCGGTCCCGCATGACCCCATCTTGGGTCCGACCGCAATACCGTCGGCCTCACGTCTATACGCGTCCGGAAGATTCGGAGCTGCCGCGTGATGGAGATAGCGCCCCTCCTGGTCAAGAAGCATGACGGAGCACATGCAATCGCCGAGCAAACGTTCGAACCCGGCCGCCAAATGATTGAGAACAGTGGGAAGGTGTTCTCCGTGGGATAACAATTCAAACAGCTGCTTTTCCAAATCGAGGAGTGCTACTTTCCGCTTCGGTTCGGTGACATCACGAGTGACTTTCGAAAATCCCTGGAGTTCTCCGGCTTGATTCCGTAAGGGAGTAATGATCACGTCGGCCCAGAAACGTGTCCCATCTTTCCGCACAAGCCAGCCTTCATGCTCCACACGTCCCTGTGCCAATGCTGCCCGTAATAACAGACTCGGCTTGTCTACCACGACATCCGCGGCGCTGTAGAATCGAGAGAGCGGCTGCCCCAGGATTTCCTGCTCTCGATAGCCCGTGATGCATGTGGCTCCGCTGTTCCAACTGGCGATGCACCCGTCGGGATCCAATCGGATAATGGCGTAGTCGCTGATCTGATCCACCAGCAGTCGATGGTGCGCTTCGCTCTCTCGAAGGGCGGCTTCCGCCGCCTTCCTCTCAGTCACGTCATGAAAGAACCCGCGAGTGGCGATCGGGTGCCCGTCATCGCTCATCTCACAGGTGGCGCTCCCGACGACATCGACCCGCCGACCATCCTTGGCGACAAAACTGACGTCCATCATCGAAATCGGCTCTCCGGCCATCAAGCGGGTGAACAGGGAACGGCAATGATCCAGGCTATCAGGATGAATGACGTCGAACACCGTCAACTTGGACGCCTCTGCCTCCGTATACCCCAAAGTTCTCAACCAGGCCCCATTCATATAGGCAAGCCGCCCATCCGGGTCGACCCGTTGAATCAATTCATGAGAGGTATCGAGAAACTCCTGGAGCTGTGTACGACTCGCCTCCATCGCCCGTTCCGCCTCTTGTCGTGCAGCGGTTTCCGCGCGAAGTTCCCTGAGCTGGCGACGATATTCCAACCGTTGAACCACTTGTCTACTCAATACCTGCAGCGCCTCTTTTTCTTCCAGCCGCATCTTTCTCGGTTTCCGGTCGATCACGCAGAGTGTCCCCAAGTGATACCCATTGCTGGTCACGAGCGGCGCACCCGCATAGAAACGAATCCCAGGCTCTCCGGTCACCAACGGATTATCGGCAAAGCGGTCGTCGGCCAACGCATCGGCGACGACGAGCACATCCTTTCCTAAAATGGTGTGGGCACAAAACGCGATGGCACGAGGCGTTTCAGTTGCGTCGATTCCGACTCTCGATTTGAACCACTGCCGACTCGTGTCCACCAAGGTCACGAGGGCGATCGGTGTGCGGCAGATGTGGGCGGCGAGAATCGTCAGGTCGTCAATGTCGCTTTCCGCGACCGTATCCAACACATCATAACTGTGGAGTTCTTCGAGTCGTTCTTTCTCGTCGGATGGGAGCGGCGCTTCTTTCACGATAATTCCTCGTTACTCAACTAAACGGAATATTTAGCAAGAAGTTGAGCGTGGAGGAAAGAGTATTCGTCAATGTTGATGCTCTATTCCTGGCTCGCATCGTTCTTCCGAGCCTGTCACGGACTGTTCTCTTCTGATGGCTTTTTTCTCCCTCGCTTGCTGCACCGAGGCGAACACCCTCACATGCCGACGTCTTGGACTCGGGAAATTCCTACACCGATATCAATTTAGACGGAAGAATGGCAGACGAGAGTATAGCCGGTTAGGTTACGGTACGGATTCGTGAGAGAGTCCGAGCCTGTTGAGTCAGACCTCTAACTCGGCGACCTTTTTGTGGAGGGCATCGGCAATACGCTCATGCGGCCGTCCCCCTATTCCTTGGCGCTCTAATTCAGAAGGCAACAGCGCGGGGCCAAACCGCACGGTGAAGGGATGAATGCGAAGACGCCACGCACCCTTTGGCAACGCGTGATAGCCACCTGAAATCCACACCGGCACCGTCGGTACCGGACGGGCCTCCAACAAGAGACCGATCCCAGGCTGAAACGACGTAAGCCGTCCGTCCCCTGAACGCCCTCCTTCAGCGAACCAGACAAGCGGGCTATCTCGATCAAGGACAGCCGCACCGAACGCCAGACTCGTCAACGCCCCTCGCCCTTGTTCGATCGGTATGACACGGGTCACTCGACTGACCGACCTCATAAACCGATTTCTGAACATGACACCCGTCCATCCTGCCCAGTGGGTCCGAGAAAGAATTGAGTCCGGCAGCACCGCGATCAACGCAGCGGGATCAAGGAAACTCGTATGATTGGGGACAATCACCACAGGTCCC
>JAOUPN010000165.1 GCA_029879905.1 Nitrospira sp.
GTGCGAAAGTTGTATCTCTCGCAGGCACCTGGCGAGGATGGCGCGAAGGAATACAAACGCGTCGAGACAGTTGATGGTGCGCTTGAGCCAATCAGCAAGTTTATTGATGGCTCGAAACTCCAACTCCCAGTAGGTGCGAGGATTTTTGCCACTGGCGATATTTCGTCGAAGGGCGGCGATGATCCAGACATCGAGTTTCCCTCCAGCAACGGACCGATTCGCCTGTCTTGTAAGCCGAACCGGCATTGGAAGACCGGAGTGAAGGGGACAAAGCAGCTCTGGAAGGTAGGACGCCTATTGCGGCAATCCGGTCTGCGCATCTACAAACGTTTCTTTAATGACTTTCCGTTTCGTCCGCTAACAAACATCTGGACAGACACGCGTGGTGAAGATGATCCAAGGTATGTTGTCCAAACCGACGAGAAGCCACTTGAACGCTGCCTACTAATGGCCACCGACCCCGGAGACCTTGTGCTCGACCCAACCTGCGGGTCCGGCACCACCGCCACCGTTGCCGAGCAATGGGGCCGCCGCTGGATCACGATTGACACCTCGCGTGTGGCGCTCGCGCTGGCCCGTGCTCGCATCATGGGTGCGCGCTATCCCTTTTACCTGCTGGCCGATTCCTGCGATGGCCAGATCAAGGAAGCCGAAGTCACCCGCACCGCACCGAGTTCGCAGCCCGTGCAGGGTAACATCCGCCATGGCTTTGTCTATGAACGAGCTGCCCACATTACGCCGGGCTCTATCGCTAAGAATACGGAGATCGATGTCATCTGGGACCAGTGGCAGACCAAGCTGAAGCCGTTGCGCGAGAAGCTGAACGCTGCGCTCAAGAAGGCTTGGCAGGAATGGGAAATTCCGCGTGAGGCTGACACCAAGTGGCCAGACGAAGCGAAGAAGCTGCACGCCGACTGGTGGCAGTCCCGCATCGCCCGGCAGCAGGAGATCGACAAGTCTATCGCCGCCAAGGCCGAGTTTGAATATCTCTACGACAAGCCCTACGAGGACAAGAAGAAAGTCCGCGTGGCTGGGCCTTTTACAGTCGAGAGCCTTTCGCCTCACCGTGTCTTGGGCGTGGATGAGAACGATGAATTGATCGATACGTCAAAGGAAAGCAGCCCGGAATACGGGGCGAAGCAGACGTTTGCTCAGATGATCCTGGACAATCTCAAAACATCCGGCGTCCAGCAGGCACATAAAGCTGACAAAATCGCCTTCACCGCCCTCACTCCCTGGCCGGGCGATCTCGTCTGTGCGGAAGGTCGCTACCAGGAAGGGGACAAGGAAAAACGCGCCGCCATCTTCATCGGTCCTGAATTCGGAACTGTCACCAGACCCGATCTTGTGGAAGCGGCCCGTGAGGCTGGAGATGCCGGGTTTGACGTCCTGATCGCCTGTGCTTTCAACTATGACGCCCACTCGACTGAGTTCAGCAAGCTCGGTCGCATTCCCGTGCTCAAGGCCAGAATGAATGCTGATCTGCACATGGCCGACGACCTCAAGAACACCGGCAAAGGTAATCTCTTCGTGATCTTTGGCGAACCGGATATCGACATCCTCAAGGAGAAAGACGGGAAGCTACGGGTGAAGGTGAAGGGGGTGGACGTGTTCAAACCTCAGACCGGTGAAGTAATCAGTGACGGCGCCGAAGGCATCGCCTGCTGGTTCATCGACACGGACTACAACGAAGAAAGTTTCTTCGTCCGCCATGCCTATTTCCTGGGTGCGAACGATCCGTACATGGCACTCAAAACAACTCTCAAATCGGAGATTGATCACGAAGCCTGGGCCACTCTCAATAGTGATACTTCAAGAGCTTTCGATAAGCCCAAGTCCGGCCGCATTGCCGTCAAAGTCATCAATCATCTTGGCGATGAAGTGATGAAGGTGTTCAAAGTGGACGGAGGCCTGAAATGACTGAGAAAGCAGGCGGAAAGAGCAAAGCTCTGACTGACAACATACTGAAATGCCGAGATGACCCAAGACCTGTTTTCTTTGGGGGCGCAGAGGAGTCAACTGTCGATGCCCCCAAGTTCAAGCTTTGCGAAGGAGCGAGTTGTTCTTGGGCTAAGCCGGGCGATGTATTTGGTCCCGATAAGCTGCGTTCGCGCATTGAGCCTTGGCTAACGGCATTGTGCCAATCTGAGCACCTGTCGTTGCTTGTGGGTTCCGGTCTAACTCATGCTGTCCATGACCTCGCGACAAGTGAGCCACTTCCTGGAATGGGTGCAGCGGATTTCGGTGAGTTCCAAGATCGGATCAACGTTGAGAGCAAAACATCTGCGGAGGCCGCCGGGCGTGACCCCGGTAATATCGAAGACCAGATCCGGGTCGCAACCGAATTGCTGCGAGGGCTGGAGATTCTTGGCTCAAGTGACAAGCAGACTCACCAGAAAGCGGCCACGCTGCGGAATAAGTTAGCCGAAATGCTTGTAAAGTTTGCGGCTAGCATTCTCGGTGGCGAACATGGATTGATCACCGCCAACGAAGAGAAACGCGAGGGTGCCTACAATTACCTCGTCAGCTTTCTGATGAGCTTTGCCAGCCGAATAGGCACCCGCGACCGACTGCACATTTTCACGACGAATTACGACCGTTTTATCGAGGTTGGAGCGGAAACCGCCGGGATGCATTTACTGGATCGCTTTGTCGGAGCGCTAGCCCCCATCTTCCGCTCCTCCCGACTCGATCTGGATATGCATTACAACCCTCCAGGTATTCGCGGCGAGCCTCGTTATCTGGAGGGTGTAGCCCGTTTCACCAAACTGCACGGCTCGGTCGACTGGGTGGATTGCGACCGAAACATCCGGCGTCTGGGCATCCCGTTCGGCGCAAACAATTTAAATCTCTACCTGAAAGCGTTGGGCACCGCAGACGCCAGTGCAATGCAACTCATGATCTATCCCAACGCATCCAAAGACCGCGAAACCGCCGCTTACCCCTATGTCGAGCTATTCCGTGACTTTGCTGCGGCGGCATGTCGTCCAAACCACACGCTGGTAGCCTTCGGCTACAGCTTCGGGGATGAACATATTAACCGAGTGATCGAGGATATGCTAACCATTCCCTCCACTCACCTGGTCGTCATCGCCTGCGATGACCCGCTGAACCGAATTATGAAGACCTATGAACGGCTCGGACGGCACGCACAGATTAGCTTACTGGTTGGCGACCACATTGGCGAATTCCGGGCACTGGTGGACCACTATTTGCCGAAACCTGCCATCGACCGCACTACATTTCGAATGGCAGAGCTACTCAAATCCCGTTGGGGAACTGTCCAGGGTGATGGTGAAGAGAAATCCGAGGCTGGCCTGGCACGCGGAGAGAGTAAAGCATGAGTCAAACGCCCTTTGCCCGTGCTGAGAGCCTACGCATTGGTACAGTTGAGTTCATCTCGCCAGACGAAGTGAAGGTGCTGCTGGACATTGAAGCACCTGATTCGGTGGCGCTCAATGCGGGAGGCGTACGCCCCTTCCCCAGGGTGAATGGCTATGTGCTGTTGCCGGTGGATGACGGCTACCTCGTCGGACAAATCGAGTGGCTTACCATTGAGCGGTCAGCCTTTCCTAAGCGCCGAGGCATTCAGGACTTCGGCCTGATCGACTTGCCTTACCCATTGCGCAAGATGAGCCTCAATCCAGTCGGTATGCTGCATAAACAGGCCGGGCAGGAGGAGCGCTACGTATTTCGCCGGGGTGCTGATGCGCTGCCCTCTGTCGGTTCGGCGGTGTTACTGCCTACGGAAAAGCAATTGCGTTCCATTGTCGAATCTGGCGAGCGAAGACACGTCCGCATTGGTACCAGCCCGCTAGCGAGTAATGCGGAGGTACGCATTGACCCTGATCGTTTGTTTGGCCGTCATCTTGCTGTGCTTGGCAACACGGGTAGCGGTAAGTCCTGTTCCGTCGCAGGGCTAATTCGCTGGTCGTTGGAAGCGGCGCAGTCGAAGCGTAAAAATCAGAGCAAACCCAATGCTCGCTTCATCGTACTTGACCCAAATGGCGAGTATTCACGGGCTTTGGGCGGCACAGGTAGTGATTTGAAAGCCAGAATATTCAAGATCAGCCCGCAGGCTGGAGAGCTGGCACTGAAAGTGCCGCTGTGGTTTTGGAACAGCGCTGAGTGGTCTTCGTTCACGCAAGCAAGTGCCAAAACCCAGCGGCCGTTGCTCAAGCGCGCTCTTCGCGAAGTGAAGGCCGGACGTGTTGGTGTCGCAGAACCGACGGTCGAAGAAAAGAAACTCGAACTGCGCCGATATCTTTCTTCGACGCTGATCACCGTTCAGCGTGATCTTCGATCAGGGGCAATCAAGACGGATGAAAATAAATTTGGTTTTCGTTTGAAGGCGATCCAGGATGATCTGAAACACAAGAATAGGGAGTTTCCAGACAACGGATTTGGACCAATTCAAGACGCGATTCAGCAGTCGCTGCAAGCAACATTCAAAACATTTCAGAAAGACGGTAAAACGATCGAGTTTTACCGCGCCTTCACTGAAGAGCAGGTCACAAAGATTGTTGACGCTTTGAGTACAGCGTTGGGCGAGTTGGGAGGAATCATCTATCAGGACGGCCCTGACGAGGATGTCCCTGTAGCGTTCAAGGGTGCAGATTTGGCCGATCACTTGCAGATACTGTCCGCACAAGAGAGCGTCAGTCAGTTTCTAGATTTCTTGATTTCCCGGATTCGGACCTTTCTTTCCGATACCAAAATCAATTCTGTTGTAGGTGATAGCGGTGCAATCACCTTGGAACAGTGGTTGAATGACTACGTCGGTGGGCACGAGGCGACAGAAGGCCAACTCGTTATCCTCGACCTGTCCCTTGTGCCGACTGAAGTTGTTCATGTGGTGGCAGCAGTCACAGCCCGAATGATCTTCGAGTCCCTTCAGCGCTACCGGAAGTTAAACAAGGTGGTGCTACCGACAGTTTTGGTGATGGAAGAGGCGCATACCTTTATAAGGCGCTACAACGACAATGCAGAAAACTGCGACGCTGCCGCGGTTTGCAGCCAGGTCTTCGAACGTATCGCCCGCGAGGGGCGCAAGTTCGGACTTGGCCTTGTTCTATCATCTCAGCGGCCGTCGGAGCTTTCGCCGACGGTGCTCTCGCAATGCAACACCTTTCTGCTCCACCGCATCAGCAACGACCGAGACCAAGAGCTGGTGCACCGGCTGGTTCCCGACAACCTGCGCGGACTGCTCCGTGAACTGCCATCACTTCCATCTCAGCATGCAATTTTGCTCGGCTGGGCGTCGGAACTTCCTGTGTTGGTAAAAATTGATGATTTGCCAAAGACTCAGCAGCCACATTCAGATGATCCGGATTTCTGGAGCGTGTGGACAGGGGAGGACGCAGAAGGGAACGTGGTCGAACGCAAAGCTGACTGGAAGCCTATCGTGGGTGATTGGCAAGGGAAATGATGGACTTCCGCATTGCCGACACCTTCACCGACAGCCTCTCTCGCCTGACTGGTGACGAGCAGAAGGCCGTGAAGACGACGGCGTTTGACCTTCAACTCAACCCCGCGAATCCTGGTTTTAGCTTCCATAAACTCGATAAAGCCAAGGACAAGAATTTCTGGTCAGTTCGAGTCAACAACGATATCCGGCTGATTGTCCATCGGACACCTGGGAGTCTGCTCCTCTGCTACGTCGATCACCACGATAAGGCCTACGACTGGGCCGAGCGGCGCAGGCTGGAAACCCATCCCAAGACAGGTGCCGCTCAGTTGGTGGAAATCCGGGAGACGGTCCAGGAAATCGTTGTTCCGAAATATGTCGAGGTGCCGAAATCCTCTCCCGCGAAGAAGCCGCTATTTACCAAGATCTCCGATGACGAGTTGCTGAGGTGCGGCGTGCCAGCGGAGTGGATGAAAGACGTACGGCAGGCGACAGACGACACGCTTCTGGCATTGGCGGACCATCTACCCGGTGAGGCTGCGGAAGCACTCTTGGAACTGGCGACCGGCGGAAGACCAGCGGCGTCGTACGTGATGGCCGGGCAAGTCCGAGAGCCGGTGGCTCTGTACGATGCACCCACTGCCTTTGATCATCCTGATGCCCAACGCCGTTTTCGAGTCATCACCAACGTCGAAGACCTGCAGCGCGCGTTTGAGTTTCCCTGGGAGAAATGGACGATCTTTCTCCACCCGGAGCAGCGGCAATGGGTGGAACGGGATTACACCGGGCCAGCCCGCGTTTCAGGCTCAGCGGGGACAGGGAAAACCATCGTCGCGCTTCATCGAGCGGCCTTTCTAGCCCGCACCAATCCCGATGCACGAGTCTTGCTGGCTACCTTTTCCGACACATTGGCGCATGCGCTACATATCAAATTGAGAAGGCTGGTCGGCAATGAACCGAGATTGGCTGAACGCATTGATGTCCATTCGCTGAATGCGCTTGGTGTGCGGCTCTATAAATCACTCGTGGGGCCGGTCAAGCTGGCAAGTCGTCATGATGTGCGGGAGTTGCTCAGAGATGCCTCGAAAGCCGTCGGCGGCCACAAATTCAGTCTCTATTTCTTGCTGACAGAATGGGAACAGGTTGTCGATGCCTGGCAGTTGGTAAATTGGGATGCCTATCGTGATGTGGCCCGCCTGGGTCGGAAGACCAGGCTGCCAGAAGCGCAACGGGCAGTCCTGTGGTCGATTTTTGAGAAGGTTCGTGGTGGCCTGAATGCGCGTGGGGTCATGACTCAGGCGGCCGTCTTCACCGCCGTCGCGTCCGCCATGGCCAAGAGTAAGAATCCACCGTTCGACTTCGCAGTCGTGGATGAAGCACAGGATCTCAGCATTGCACACTTGAAGTTCTTTGCCGCAATGGGAAGATCTCGTCCCTATGCTCTCTTCTTTGCCGGAGACCTCGGCCAGCGGATCTTCCAGCTGCCATTCTCCTGGAAGGCTCTGGGAGTCGATATTCGTGGACGATCTCGCACATTGCGGGTGAATTACCGGACTTCACATCAAATCCGTATGCAGGCTGACCGCCTTTTAGGGCCGAAGGTTGCTGATGTTGATGGCAATGTTGATGATCGACGGGGCACGGTCTCCGTCTTTAATGGTCCGCCGCCGTTGATTCAGGTACACAAGAGTGAGCCGGATGAGATCAAAGCCGTCAGCGACTGGATATCAGAACGTGTGAAGGCAGGGGTAGCGTCCCACGAGGTTGGAGTGTTTGTCCGTTCCGATGCACAGTTGCCCCGTGCCCGGTCGGCCGTTGAACAAGCTGGAATCTCTTTCAAGGTCCTCGACGAGCATGTTGAAACAACAGGCGGGTACGTTTCAATCAGCACCATGCATCTGGCCAAAGGGTTGGAGTTCCGAGCCGTGGCTGTGATGGC
>JAOUPN010000166.1 GCA_029879905.1 Nitrospira sp.
AGTCGGACGAAGCGGTGCTGACGCGTAGCGCCCGCTCGAAAGGGCGGGTGAGGATTGAAACTTTGTCTGCGGTCCTACAGTCGCAGGTGTCGAGCGTAGCGCCCGCTCGAAAGGGCGGGTGAGGATTGAAACAGGGAGTCGGAGGAACTTCCAGACCAGGTAGAGAAGTAGCGCCCGCTCGAAAGGGCGGGTGAGGATTGAAACCGGTCGACGTGGATGGGAAGGATGTCTACCTCGTGGTAGCGCCCGCTCGAAAGGGCGGGTGAGGATTGAAACACCACGATCCAGACGGCCAGCTCATCAGGGGTGAGTAGCGCCCGCTCGAAAGGGCGGGTGAGGATTGAAACACGATATCTGCCGTCGTCCACACCGTGCAGGCCCGGTAGCGCCCGCTCGAAAGGGCGGGTGAGGATTGAAACTCCCCGTCGGCTCCCAAAGGGACGGGGGCTCCCGGTAGCGCCCGCTCGAAAGGGCGGGTGAGGATTGAAACCGTCCGATCAGCAGTTGTGTTGCAGCGCAGGCAGAGTAGCGCCCGCTCGAAAGGGCGGGTGAGGATTGAAACGGTGAATGGGCGAAACGAAAGGGGGAGGACAATGTAGCGCCCGCTCGAAAGGGCGGGTGAGGATTGAAACCATGTGACGGACGCGGGCCGAGCGGCTGTGATGAGTAGCGCCCGCTCGAAAGGGCGGGTGAGGATTGAAACACAATAGCCATGGCATTACCCTTTTCCCTGGCAAGTAGCGCCCGCTCGAAAGGGCGGGTGAGGATTGAAACTCTGGTGGATATCCTCCAACGTCACAGGCTTGCTTGTAGGACAAGAAAAAGGGGACATTCTTCTTTTTAGTTCATCATATCTGCCGGATTCGGTAGGGTCGTGCCATGCCACGCACGGCTCGGGCCTCAGTCTGGGGGCTCTGCTATCACATCATCAATCGGGGCAATGCCCGGGCTGAGGTCTTTCGGAAGCCGGAAGATCTACACTGCCTTTCTTGCCCTCTTGCGTGAGGCCATCGATCGTGTGCCTGTCTGCGTCCTCGCCTCCTGCCTCATGCCCACGCATTTTCATCTGGTGCTTTGGCCAAAGCGAGATGGCGATCTGAGCCGGTTTCTCCATTGGCTGTTGACCGCACATGTACGACGCTATGATCAGCATCATCAGTCCAGCGGTCATGTGTGGCAGGGGCGATTCAAGGCCTTTCCCATTCAACAGGACGAGCATCTGTTGACCGTACTGCGATATATCGAACGCAATCCGTTACGGGCGGGGCTGGTGGCTCGGGCGGAAGAGTGGCGCTGGTCGAGCCTGCGGGAGCGGGGCAGGGAATGGGGGTGGTTGTCCACGTCCCCCGTGTCGAGTCCACCGGACTGGGCGGCATGGGTGCATGCCCCGATGACGGACGCAGAAGTCGACGCCCTGCGGCAGAGCGTCAACCGCGGCACGCCGTTTGGCGCCGACAGCTGGGTCCGCCGGACGGCACGGCGATTAGGGCTGGAATCAAGCCTCAATCCACGCGGCCGGCCCAGGGGGCAGAAGAAAAAGTAGAAGGGGTGGCAGGTGGGAGTTCTTCGGAGCAGGTTGTGAATTGTTCGGGGAGATGTTCAGTGAGTATCAGAAGCGTTGCCTTGTTTGCTTGAATCCTGTCCTCAATCGATCATGGAGCGGTATCAGAGGAAGAGCCTGGTGTGCTAGATTAAACGCCTGTGCGCCTTCGTTCTCTGAGCGGAAAGCTCACGTCGACTCTCAGTCGGATTGTAGGATTGGGGTGTACTGAGAGCAGTCTGATGGATGGAACCCACTCTCGGCTCTGATGGGATACACAGATGAACGAGATTCCTCCCCTGACCGAAACTCAAGCGACATTGCTGCAAACCGTTCTGTCGTTGCCTGAACGTCCGAAGGGCACCTTGACCTATCCGCAACTGGCAGGGTTTCTGTTTAGCATTGCCAACTCGCCTGAGTTGATCCCGCCGTCAGAATGGATTCCCATGGTCTTTGATGACAAGGACCCCGGGTTTAAGACGCCTGGCGAGGCGGAGGGGGCGTTGCAGGCCATGATGGCGTTGTATAACGACTGTTGCCGAATGCGTTCGGATGGGAGCTCGCCGATCCCGCCGGGTTGTGAGATTAGACCTCAGGCGATGGACAATCTGGCCGAGGATGCTCCGCTCCGCCAGTGGGCCCAAGGGTTTTCCATTGGCTATGACTACCTTGTAGAGAGTTGGAATCAGTATACGCCCGATGAATTTGATGAGGAGCTAGGCTCTGTCTTGATGGTGCTCACGTTCTTTTCCTCCCCGAAACTGGCCAAGGCCTATCATAAGGAGGGAAATAGAGAACGAAGTCTGTCCGAACTGGCCGACACCGTTGTGACGCTCTTTCCCGAGGCGATGCGTGCGTTTGCTCATCTGGGGCGATCCATCTATCAGGTTCGGTATGAAGCAGGAGACTTCGCGGAGCCGCCGTCGATTCACCGGAAGATCGGTCGCAACGATCCGTGTCCCTGTGGCAGTGGAAAGAAGTTCAAGAAATGCTGCGGGCTGAATTGAAATGGTTTGAGGGATATGAATCAAACTATGAGCCCGGGCTTTCGTATCGACTCTTGTCGGGGATTCAGAAGCAAGGGACAAGGGGGGAGCAAGGTTTAACAAGCAGGATTCAAGGGACAAGCACACGACGATATCGTGAACAGAGAAGGTCCTGAGTTTACCTGTATCCTCGTCAGGTCCTCGCCCGTTCGGTCATTCCCCTTCAACAAGCCTTAATCGGCCTTGACCGTGAACGTTCCGCCTTGGCTGCGGTAAGTCCGTCAGCCTCTCATTGATGCACTCGGTATCCTCTCTGGATGCTGTCATCCGGAGCCCGTGCTGCCATTGTTTTGTGCCGGTACAATCAAGATCTCCGGTGGCGTTGTAGGCGGTGTTTCTGTATAGCTATTCTTGCAAAGACATGGTAGAGTGCATGCGTTTTATGCGGCGGGCCTCGCATGAAACGTCATATCGAACGGCTCATTTCGGATGTTGTTGTTACCGAGAATCTGATCGGAAGCCTGACCTAGGTCGCCTTGTTCTTCGCGTCTTCGGCCCTCTCCTTCCCCTCGTAAAGCTCTTCTCGTGTTCTCCACAATATCAATTTCAGAAGGAGGACCCTCATGGGTTCAAAGCTCTATGTCGGTGGATTGCCCTATGCGGCAACAGAATCACAGTTAACCAGCTTGTTTGCAGCACACGGAACCGTGGAGTCTGTGAGGATCATCACCGACAAGTTTACGGGTCAGTCGCGAGGCTTCGGTTTCGTGGAAATGGCTACGAAGGAAGAAGGCCAGGCGGCGATTTCCGCGTTGAACGGCACGGATATGGACGGACGTTCATTGACAGTGAATGAAGCCAAGCCACAAGAACCTCGTACCGGTGGCGGCGGCGGAGGTGGTCGTGGCGGGAATAGGTTCGGCAGCCGCGACAGGTTCTAATCTCTCCAGCACGTTATCAGCGGAGCGTCTCACCTGAGGCGCTCCGTTTTTCACGCACTCATTGCTCAATCATATAACGACACACGATCAGTACGTCGTGCAGCGCGCATGATTACCGGCGCTGCTCGCACGTCTGATCGATAGTTGCACGTCATAGGGCCGACGTAACGTCGCCCGGTCCCTGAT
Source organism: Nitrospira sp. (assembly GCA_029879905.1). Classification (GTDB taxonomy): domain Bacteria; phylum Nitrospirota; class Nitrospiria; order Nitrospirales; family Nitrospiraceae; genus Nitrospira_D. The sequence goes on from JAOUPN010000166.1 coordinate 3,654, forward strand.
CTTCTTCATGAGCAAGGCATTCCGTGCATCTTCAATGTGGCCGATGGTGGGTGGGGGAAGGCATCGTGACGGTAGGACTCCGTGTTTCTATCTAGTCATTTATTGTGAGGTGGCATATGGTCGTGTACAATGACCTCCATTGCTTGTGAGATAGCATACCTAATAAGGTTTTAGTACGACATGGGATTTTCACGGCATTGGCTACGTGATCGTGTATTTCTCCTGACCAGGGTCACCGGGAGAATAGACAACCGGAGTTTATTGGAGCACGTTCATGCTCTGAACAGGGAAAGTAATGGGGTAATCGGCATGAAGGAGTTGGCCGATTGTCGTGATCTGCAAGATGTGGAGGCCTTGTCGGTTTCTGCCGTCACACAAGCGAGTTCAATCGAGGCGAAGAAGCCGGGAAGCCGGCTGGTGATTCTTGTGCCGAAAGAATCACCGGTGATCTATGGCTTGGCCAGAGCCTATGAGATGTTCGCGAGCGAAAGTCGCGAGGCGGTGACTGTCTCGATGGATTTGGATGAGGCGCTTTGCTGGTTGGGTTTCAATGAAAAGGGCCTGCATGTGATCAAGGGTTTTATGCATATCGAATCGCACGCGAAGCCTGTGGAACATCCGGCTTCGACGGTATCCGATTCCTAGTGAGAGCTTCCCGTATTCGCGACGTGCTTGTGTTATTCCGCGGCATCCTCCTCCCACACGGTCCCCTGTAGGATCTCAACCCCATTCCACTGATTGGCCTGGACGACGAGAGACTTCTCATATCAATAGGTTAGGCGGCTGACGGGCATTATGATCGTTGTCTCCTCCTATTGTGTCAGGGGAGAGGCGGACTTTAGATGTGAGGCTGGGTTGCCGAGTGAGAAAGACGAGGCAAGAGGAGGATCGTATCGCACGATGGGAGTTTCAAGGTATTGGTGTCACGCGGAGAGGTTTAATCTGACCACCCTAAGCGGAGCGCTCGACAACCATGGTCTGTTGGAGCATGTTCAGGCTTTAAATCAAGAATGTCATGGAATCACAGGGGTGAACGAGCTAGCCGACTGCCGTGCGCTAAACGATGTAGATTATGTATCTGTTCCTGGAATCACAAGGGCTTGCCTGCAGGAGAAGAACAAGCCGGGGAGCCGGTTGGCGATTCTCGTGCCACGACAGTCTCCTGTGATGTATGGAATGGCACGAGTCTATCAGATGTTCGCAGCGGACAGCCGTGAAGCAGCCAAGGTCTTCACGAATCTGGATGAAGCCCTCTGCTGGTTAGTCCCTGATGCGAAGCAGCGCGGACCGCTCATGGAGCTTGTGAATTCTCACGGTTCCCTCCAGAAGTCGACTGACAGCTCATCCTGTATTCTCAACCCGTATCGTAGAGGTTGAAGGGGGAAATGACCTTTTACCGTTGTGGGAAGCGGAGAGAAGATTGAAGGAAAGAGGCGAACGTTTTGGAAGTCAGCCGACGAGGTCGGGGTCCAAACGGCTTAAAGATCTGACCGACAATGCCTTGATTTGATTGTCTACGAGGGTTCTGCCGACTTGGCGTGAGCGGCTGAATGTGCCTTCAACGATGACGTATTCCCCGTCGATCACCTCCGCTCGGCCCATGCTGATGACCTTAATCGTACCGGCTTGATTTTGCAGGATAAAGCCGTATACCGGTTGCCCTTGCGGATTGGTTGCCGATTGAATCTCAGTGACCTTTCCCGTCACCGTCACGGCTTGGTGGTCGTACTGTTCCGGATGTTCCAAGATTTCAGCCACCTCAATCAGGTTGGTGGCCTGTGCCGTCGAGGTTTGCAGCAACGTGAAGGATAATCCTACGAGTACAGTGATGGCCAAGATCGCAGAGAGGGTGTTACGCACGATCTTGCCGGTCATGGGAGTGGTGATCATAGTCAACAGAGTATATCGGACCGATGACGAATGGCAAGAGGGGACGGTTACCATTTATCCGAAGCCCTGCCGCTGACGTCCTCTCCAAAGAAATTGTGCAGAATATGTTTCTGCATCTCCGTCAACTCCGAAACACTGCGTTCCTGTCGGTTCTCGATGGCGTCGGCCGATTCTTTCGGAGTCGGAGCGGTTCGTGCCAATAGAATGTGATCCAGCGCTTCCGGGCTTGTATCCGCTTCTTGCTGGATGGCGGCCAATCGCTGCAGCCCGAACAGGGTACGGGTGATCTCGCTGTGCATGGCGTTGGAACTGGCGCCGTAGACCAACGAGTTCCAGAACTTGAGTTCGGTCGCCTCAGGAATTCCGATGGTGACGTAGGCCTCAAGTTTTTCGATGAGTGCGGATTCGGTTTGTTCCAGTCCGTCATAGGTGGCGATCGATCGTTCGATGGGGGATTCGGAGAGCACCGCCATCGTATCGTTCCACAGGTTGAGCGGTGGGGCGCTATGCGGCAACGACGGTGTACCCGATAGTTTCGCCTGCAGGGCCAAGAGATACTGCGAAAAGAATTTGACTTTCCTGGCCGCCAGCGTGCCGGCCGGAATCCCCCAGATATGGCAGATTTCGTGGTCTTGTAGAATCGTCTGGTCTGATGTGCGGCGCTCCCGTTCTGCAAGAACCAGCCGTTTCTTGAGCCGTTCTTCGAAGCGCAGTAAGGTTTGCAACTCGATAGCCAATCGGTACTTTTGGAACTCCTCGGCCTCGATTTCCCCCTTCTCCCACTGTTCATCAAGGACCCGTAGTGCGGGCCTGGGAACGGCCGAACGTGCTTGAGCCTTCAGCTCGGCGACTCGTTCGGCTGGGACACCTCGGTCCGTCAAGAGGGACGCGGCGCGGTCGGCCATAGCGCCGGCCGTGGCGACCAGATGTTTCAGCGTGACGCATTGCAGCCCGGTGCGCTCCCGTCTAAGCCGTGCCCGTTGCCGGTATTCATCACGTCGACTGCTCATAGCGGCAATGGATTCCTGCGTCATCGTCGTGATGGGTTTGGTGCCGGAGACGCATCGGGGGTCGGGGCGGTCCGCGACCATATAGAGAATCTCATCGTGGGTGATGTCGCGGTACTGGATCAGCAATAGTTTGAGGAGGATGCCGCCTTGCATCGGCATGCGTGCAATCACGTCATCGATGACCTGTGGGGTAAGGGGTGTGGTGGTCAGCGCTGATGTCATTACGATCCTTGTCCGTATTGGTTACGCGGTACCTGTTTGCCGCTCATGGGCTTCGATATAGAGTGCGACATACTCGCGCACTTGCTGGATGGTTCCGTTGATGAACATGTCCCGTGGAATTTCGACTCGAACCAGTTTGGCAGGATCAACTCCACGTTCTTGGGCATACTGCTCATCGACGTAGAGACTTACAGATCCATCCGCAAACCGCAGGGCGTAAAGGGCGGTGGTATCAGCCATGATCAATCCTGTTTCTCCGGTGCGATGATCCTTGTACTGGTACCATAGGGGTTGAATCAGCTGCAAGGGGGAGTGGAGCCCCGCGGCCTGCGCCTACTTCGCCGAATCCGTTCGGCTTCGAAGACCAAGCAGCCGTGGCTTCCTGCGAAGGCGGGTGAAAGCAAGACGGCCTTCGATCATGTGATCGAAGGCCGTCTCTTGTCCGAATTCAAACTGAGCCTGAGCCTCAGCCTTGACCTCAACCTGTCTTCGTTATCCTCCGAGCGTATCGAGTGTCTCCTTGAGGCTCTTGCGGATGCAGGTAAAGAT
>JAOUPN010000167.1 GCA_029879905.1 Nitrospira sp.
TGACGACTTTGGTAATCTTGTCCTGCCAGTCTTTGTCCCAATCCGTCATTTCGACCTGGCTGCGAGGCAAACTGATCATCGCGGCACTTCGTGGAATGCCGGTCATCGCCACAGTCAGGTTTTGGATAAAGGCATGGAAGCCTTCCGCCATAGGCCGATGGCGATTTAGGAAGTTCAGAACCTCATCAAAAAGAATGAGGGCGCTACCTCCCGCGGTCTGAATCACACGGTTGATTGTTTCCGTTCCAGGGGGTGTCGTTTTGGCGGCGGGTCCCAATGCAGCGACACCGGCATCGCCGGCAAGCTGGCGGGCCAGATCAATCCACGGCGTCTCACGACCTACTTGCGGGTCCCACGCATTGCCGACAAAGACCGCTACCTTCGCGTTCGGAATTTCGGACAGCCCCGCCTTGTTCACTAGGGCTTTCACGCCATCGTGGGCGGCCACTTCCTTGCCATGTTCGACAAGGTGGTACAAGGAAGCGAGCGTGTGCGTTTTTCCACCACCGAACTGGGTGACTAGGGTGAGAACCGGCGCGGCGTTTTCAGTCTTTCCCGACAAACGACGGAGTATCATGCCAGCATGCTCGTGAAGGGCACGAGTGAAGCAGGTGCGATTGAAGAACTGAACGGGATCTTTGTAATCCTTTGGGGCGGTCCCGGCCACGACCTGTTCGAGCGCAATAGCGAACTCATCTGGATTGAACGACCGTCCCTCGCGAACTTCCGGACGTGGCATCGCGACTTTGTACCAGGGGTCAAGATTCATACGTTCTCCTCTAGGGCCGTTTCAATTTGTCTAATACAGCAAGGGCCGAATGTTTCAGATCAGCCAGGTTGGCATACGCCAAAGGTTCAAACTCGTTATCTCCTCGGTAAACCCGATAGCGAATACCATCCGTCACAACGATGTCGCGAGTCACGCCCAATTCGTCGAGATACCCTTTCGCCTGCATTCGAGCGCCTTCAATCCCCTCTCCCAAGCGCTTGGCCTCTACTACGAAACGGCAATGTTCTGGCGTGCGGGGGAGTCGATCGAATACGCAGACATCGATCTTTCTCCACTTCACGCCAATCTGCTCCGGCTGCCATCCGAGGGCGCGCAGAAATGGAACCACTAAGTGAGCCAAGAGCTCGTCCTCGGTGGGATGGTCTCCAAAGGCCGTCCGGTTCCAATATAGTGGGGACAGATCGGCAACCTGAGCCAGAAGAGCTTGAAGATAGTCCGGCACTTCTTGTAAGGCGGGTTCACCCAGAGGCAATTCTGGAAGAGAAGCAAGTTGCCAGTCAGTTGGAGGCGAATTCACAAAGCGATTGGCATAATCGAGCACATCAGGGCTTGTCACGCGGGAGAGCCTGGGGGGGCTTGCACCAAACACAGAGCCATGGAAGGTATAGTTGGCAGGCAATGGAAACCAACGGACCCGTCTCGCATGCTGAAGATCCCAGCCATTGACATCGTCAAATTGCGAAAGGTACTCGTAGTCGCCAGCCACAAGGCCAAGGGCCTGAATGGTTGAAAGGCCTTTGCGGAGCAGGAGAATGTCTCCCTTGCTCATCTCAGTGGCCAAATGCCGAACGTAGTGCCCTTCGTAATCTTCATCTTTCAATCCTGCATACCATGCCCCGGTATCACCTGGACCAATAAGGGCAACGCCATATTTCAGGAACACATCCGCATATGATCGATTCGCAGGACCACCAGAAACTTGCCAGACACTTCTGAACAAAGCAGACATAATACTTACCTGGGTAGAGCTAACAACATAGCATCGAGCAACCGTTTCTCTTCACTGTCCCTCGGATACAATCTTGTAAGAGCATTGCAAAGACGCAAGAAGTCAGGCCCGCGTTCTTGCTCGGCTTTCAACAATGCACGGAGCGCATTAGCCCGGCCACCGGATTGTAACAACATGGCCGCATGCACACGGTCAAGTGTTGTCGCCTCACGTCGTGCGGTCAGTTGTTCGTCCCCCACGTCCTTAAGAGATTGCACTTTGCCTTTTTTGCCACGCCCGCGCCCTTTGATCGTTGGAGTCTCCGAGTCAGGCAAGACAAACTCCAAGGTCATTTGTGGATCTCGGCGAGCCTCCTGCTCGATCCGAGTTGCTACGGCTGAGGCACCATCTTCTCCAAAGAGCTGTTCGGCTCGCTCACTGACCGGCAATAGACGCACAATACCTTTTTCTGTTTCAATGATCCGACCTTCCCATTGATCCAGATGAATACCCAATGGTTGGGCAAATCGACGGACCACATCATAGATTAAGGTGTACCCAGTTTTCATACGTTTACGGCTACGCTCTTCTTCCTCATCGGACTGTTCATCTTCGTCAGATTCAGGATCAGCTTTGGCCGCGTCCTCGGCTTGTCCATTCGTAGATTGCAGTGTCCAAAGAAACAACGCCGTCAACCGTGCATCTTCTTCTATTGCTCCCGCTGCACCATTGCGGGCTTTGGCCTCAGCCGTTCCCAGCACCTGTTGGAGCGCTAAACGACCAACCGTTTCCCAGACATAGGCAAGGAAGCCACGCCTGTATGGCTCACTTGATGTTGCATCACCTCCGAGCGGAATTTCACGTCCTTCAGCATCTTCTACCTTAGAGTACCTGCTATAGATTTCCATCGCCGGACCAATGCAGGCAAAGACGAGATCGGCACCGCGTACACCCTCTGATTCCAATCGTTCGATCCAGTCCCCGACGCGAACTGGCAATTCGCCGTACACCTCACCCCAATCACCGACTGAAGCATTTGTAGGACGAGGCCTGCAGATAAGATGGATACTCGACTCAAGAGCAGCAGATTCACGGGCTCTCATCCGAGCACTTCGCTCAGTTGCAATGGGCCAGGAGGCTGTGATGACCCAGCCGCCACGAATCATTCCGGAAAGTAGTGCCTCCCAGCCCTCAGTAGTCTTATGGGCAAATACTATGCAACCTAGTCCATCGCTACTCAACACTCTTCGGCCTTCGGCGAATGCCTTGGCCATCCTCAACTCAAAGAATGAGCGGTCCTTTGGACCCCCTTGAGCTTCCCTAGCCTCATCTTGAACAACCTCTCTGGTCTTAGGCGTCAGGGGATTTAGGGGGTCATATGGATCATGCAGAAGAGTGTTTCCTGGCATGGCTCTCTTGAGCCAAACGAAGAAGAAATCTGAGAGGTCAGAATAAGGTACCGCGTCATAGTATGGTGGGTCTGTGAAATAGATAGCTGCCGATTCATCCGGAAGTGTGATCTCGCAAGCATCTAACTGGTGAACATCGCCTTTGTGTGCTGTATCTGTAAGAGCTGCTTTGGCACACACTGCAGTACTTTCGGTTGTGAGAAGAAATGAACCGCTTGAATCCCCCATTGGTGCCGCCTCGGCAAAATCCCATGCAGGGGGGATGACTTGCTGGGTATACAAGTGCCCTGGACATTCAACCCCTACCATCCAATCGCATATCGAATTGTTACGCTCAGCAAGCTTGCTTAACGCAATAGCCAGGAGATCTCGCTCCTCAAGGTTTTCTAATTTTGCAATGTGCTTTGCTAAGGTGACCAACGCGAGATTCTGCCGGGCCGTGAAGAGATCTCCGAATGTCATCATCCCATATTTCTGAACCGAGAATGCCCGCCCGGCACCCGAACCACCTCCGGCAGGTGTCGGCTCATCGGGCACAGGGCTCAAGCCATTCGACAACTTGGTAGCGGCTACCTTCCCTAGAGTCTTGTGCGCATTCCAGACTGCTTGATAATCCCGCTCGCTCGGCAGGCGGTAGTGTCGGCCCTGTTCACCTGGCCTAAGCGTAACCACAGCTAGCAACCGAGCACCACCAAGCCGTTCGCCTTTGCGGTCAAAGATGACATCTGCTCCACCGCGCTGGTCTCGCAACTGCGCCCGGACACGATCTGGCGACAGGACAATACTGCAACACGGACAAGCCGCCTTCGCACGAGAAACAGTACCCTTGGGGACATCGTTGTCATTCAGAGGTTCAAAGATCTCAAGCTCCACTCTAGGCCTTTGGCCACGTGGGCGAATAACCTTGTACCGAAGCGCTCGATTGCGTTTTGCCTTTTTTGACAACCAGAAAGAGCGGACAAGAGGAATCTCTGAGTCACATCCATGAGATTCACAACGCACTGTTCTTGCCCATATATAGGCGATGGGTTCAGCACCGTCTTTATCCGGCGGATAGAACTGGGCCAGTTCCTTTTCCGCGACTTTCCTGATCTCGGCTCCCACGCGTCGAAGCTCTTCGGCGAGTTCCGGCCCATGACGAGGAATATCCTCCAGCAGAGTCTTGAGGATCAGGCAGGCAACTGGGTTCAAATCGCTGGCGATAGCATCGCATCGGAGCCGCAATGCTTCCAGAGGAATGGAGCCGCTCCCTGCAAATGGATCAACTATTAAGGGGGTTTCCTCGCCATGGGCTGCTTCCACTAGCCCACGTGATATTTCAAGGTAGGTCCGATCAAATGAGAGATCCCAGTTGGCAAAGTTACCAATGAATCTCAATAAAGCTTGTCGAAGCGCCTCATCCTTCGGCCCGATCCGCCCCACTATATTCGGAAGGAGTTCTCGCGCCTTCAGTTTAAAATCATCGGGGCATTCCTTGTCGCAAGGATCAGGAAGCAGAAGCCCCAAAAGCATGGCTCGGCATGCTGCCAGCGGACGCCAAGCCCACCACAAGTGGAGCTGATGTGGCGTCCCCATTCTTCTAGCTTTTTCAGCCAGAGAGTGTTTCCCGACGACGGAAATCGGAAAATCCACCTCCGCGAGGCGTTTACATTCTTTGGGGATCATCGTACGGTGAACCTCATTATGCCTGGTCAGCACTACTGCCTTCTGTTAATTGCTAAAGAAGCCTTTTTGCTCAAGGTTCGCAAAGGCTTTTTTTGTCACTAGACTCCACCGCTCTTCTGAAATAAGTCGAGACCACACTGAATCCCCACTGTACTGTTGGTCTGGTGGATCTTCCAAGAATTTCTCGTCTGCAAGACGCTCAAAACAACTAATTTGGGCGATATCGATATCGGTGAGAGAATAGTGACCGGTTTTTTGAAGCAGACACCGCACAACGAGAGGAAAGGCCATAGCGGCCAGTACAAGATGCTCCATCTCATTCCATACGGTTGGTCGTCGCGTTAGAAGCTTCCCGTGGGCGAAGTCTCCCCTAATCCGATAGAACTCCCTCATCCATTCAAACCGGATGTGTTCTTCAGGATTCGTCCAAACAGCTGAGCGGCGTTTTCCATTCTTACTCTGAACTGGTTCACCTGGAAGAATAACATCTGCCAATCTCCTTGCCACGTCCTTGGCCTCTGACCGAGCCTGAAGAATGTGTTCGAAGGCGCTACACATGAGGACCCATTCAGCTTGCGGACGCACCGTTTCATTGTCGGTATTCGCTTGATTAAAGCACGCGATCGCGTTTTGCCATCGACCCCATTCATCAGGGTCGGCAGATTTACGGAAATCCGTAAGAGCCAAGAGAAGCGCGTCGTCTAGAACCACGGAACCGGCATTACTAATATGGACCGGCATAGACATCGCGATCTTTGAGAGCGGATACATGGCCGATGTTTGCCCATCACGGCGGCGAGATGACAGTGCCGTAAACTGTGATCCGGTATATCTTTGACCATATGAGATAAAGCAATCTGTGTTGCAGTAAGGCCCCATGGGATTAAAGTAAGCGCGCTTCGCTAAACCAGCAAGGCAACTCAACTGCAGGCAGTCATTCATGGTCTGAAACTGGTCGCCGGTTAAATCTGCGAGTGCGTCAAATTCCTCATATTGGATAATAGCGAAATGCCGAACTGAACGACCCTCAAGATCCTTATACCCACTCAAAATCTTATGAATCGTTTGGAGCGTTTCAAGAGGAAGATCTGACACGGGGTCTCCTTGCCGGATTGGGATAATAGTTATTTCGCCCACGGAATAGGTCTTTTCGATTCGACACCAAGGTAAGAAATGCAAAGTGGCCATGGGTTTCAACTCACATCCAAGCACATCTTTCTACGCGGACCCTGTATATCATTCTCTCTCGATCAGTTCTCTAGCTTTAACCACTTCATACTCTTCATGCAACGCTGGGATGTGGGGCATGGCAGCGCTTGCGACCTGCAGAAAGGCTTCATCCTTCAGCGATTCATAGGTGATGTCTTTGAAGACCATTGTTACGCGCATCTCCTCAAGGAGGCTCTCGGGCCGACCAAAAGCAGATCGAATCTCTTGTTCAAGCAGTTTCTCAACGGACTCCCGTTTTGGTTTTGGCCCAAGATACTTGACGAACATCTCAGGCAATTGGCGCGCCACAGTCGGCGCCAATGCCTTGGTCAGTGATTTGAGATTCTTTTCCATACGTTTACTGAGTGTTCCGGTTATCTGCTTCTGAAACCCTGTGACATCTTGTCGGAGTCGTTCGACAGCTTTTTCCAACTCTACCTTGTTTGACTTTAGGACCACGGAGCCGTAGCCTTTTAATGGAATCAAGAACTTCCTGACCATCTCGCTCTTACGCGCCCTTAATGTGTCCTCTGTGACATCCACCCCGTTTACTTGTGCTTTAAGATCGGTTTTACCGACTAGATCGAAATTCGCATGGAGCATTTGGCGAGTCTCTGGGTCTTTAGCAAGTCCCAGCAATTCGCTTGGGATACGGACTTTCTTCTTTGATAGAAAACATCCGGTCATTTCGAGCTCTACAAATTGGAAGAGCGAGTGAAAGACTCGGACTTTTCTCACGAGATCGAAACGTGCTGGTGGATTCGACGCCAAATCCGCTTCGACCTTGCCCATCTGGGTGGTCGAAACGAGGTCTAACCCAATCTCCCGATCTCGATGGGGGTTGGCGCCTAATCCCGCTGCCACTGCAACCGACTTTGGGACTTCGCCCAGATAAATCGCATTCGGTCGTTCCGGCTGAGTAGAGCCCGCCTCGACTAGGAGGGGAGTAGGACTGAACACAATGGAGATCTCATCGACAATGAGTAATCCGATCCGCACACCAGACTGATGACACAGACCAGTCCCCCACTGGTGGGAAGCGATCTTGACGGTTTTGAGCCCCTCCATCGTCCCATATCCCAGGCGACACACTTCCGGATCAATATCCAGGATTACAGTCACGGCATCGGAACCAAGCCGTTTCCAGGCGTCGGCAATCGCATTCGCCACTCGACCCGATACGCCAGGAGCCAGGAAGAAGATTCGCCGAGTTCCCTGGTTGATCCATTCAATCAACCGCTCGTCATCGATATTTGTGATGCTCTGGGCCATGGTTGGCGTTTATGTCCGATATTGGATATTGA
>JAOUPN010000168.1 GCA_029879905.1 Nitrospira sp.
TCATGGCCGCCCGCTCGGCCATCATTTCCACTGTAATCGGCTTGTGGTACTGTGCCGCCAGCCATGCCAATACCGGCGCCAGCCTCCGCCCCTCCACCGATTGGGCTTGCAGACTCATGCTGAATTGCGATTGCCCCCCCGGGCGCTTGAGATACATCACCAACATCCGGGCCACGGTCAGCGCAGCGTCACGTCCCAAATCCTCTTCCACCAGTGCCAAGGCGAGGTCCATGCCCGCCGTGATGCCGGCTGAGGTAAAGATCTTTCCGTCTCTGACATAGATGGCATCAGGGTCGACATTCACCCTGGGATAGGCCTTGGCCAATTGATCAGCAGCCATCCAATGCGTCGTCGCACGCCGCTTATCCAACAATCCGGCTTCAGCGAGGCCAAAAGCTCCGGTGCAAATAGATCCGATACGGCGAGTGCGGCGTGACATGGTTCGCAGCCAGGCCAGCAGTTTGCGGTTCCCTGTCACCGGCGTCATGTCCGGACCTCCGGCTACAATCAGGGTATCCGCGGCTCCGCGGAAGTCACGCCAAGATGCGTCGGCGATCAAGCCGAATCCCAATGCTGCACGAAAAGGGCCGGGACGTTCGGCAAGCAAGATCAATCGATACGGAGGAGGAGATCCACTTGGAGCCAGGTAGGAGGAAAGTGCGAATACTTCGTGCGGTCCGGAGATATCAAGCGCCGCACAGCCCTCAAAACCGAGGAGGACGACTGTGCGAGTCTTAGTTGTCCGCTTGCAAACCATAGATCGCGATGTCATGTCGCCATCCTCCCACGACTTCCTATTTGGCACAATGACAAAGATGCTGTAGAAACTGCCACATGATCCCACGACCGTAAATTCAACTCAGAAGTGCAATTTCTGACGAGGTGAGAAACAAAAGGCCCGGTAAGGATGGGACAACACCATCATCACCGAGCCTTTCAGAACTGATTAATAACAGTTAGGGAGTGGTTACGGCATGTGGCTGACAAAGGCGTGCGGTCTGCTGGTGCTGTCGTAATACTGTCCCACGAGTTGTCCCTGTTCGTTCGCACCAAAGATCTCTGTATTTTCCCCGTTGGGCACATCCAGCTCGATAAAACAGTCCGGCCGGACCGGCAACCGGCATTGAAAGCCGTGGGACTCGCCGGCCTTATCCCGAAACGACCCGACGATCTGCGTACGCGTGAACCCCACGGGGTGAGTCATGGTTTGAGGGACTCCGTCGAGCGTCACGTCGAAAGAACGAAAACACTGAGGCCGAATCGGCAGTTCACAGAGAAAGCCATGAATGGCAAATCCCGCATCGACGAAAAACCCCGTGAGGGTCGGAGCATGTCCAGCTGATGCAGGATCAAGCGCCGTCACCACCGTGGCAACGGCCTGCGGCAGCTCCACATTCTCAAACCTGTCGTTACGCAAGAGAAATCCATGGATCTTGGCCTGCTTGTCACGGTAACTCCCGACCATGTCCCCTTGCTCCTGCATACCCAGAACCAGCGTATCAGTCATGAGCGCGCCATCGATCGTGACATCGATCTGCCGGCAGCGCAGAACGGACGAGACACCGCCGCACACAAATCCGTGGCTGCCTCCCTTCTTATCGACAAAACTCCCGGCGATCTGCTCCTTGGATGCCATGCTCCGAATGTGCGTCGAGACAGCTTTTTCTCCATTGAACCAGAGATCAATGGAGCGCAGGCCCTGCGGATTGCAGGGCAACTGGCACAACAGGCCATGGGTCCCTTGCTGATCCTTGATTTCTCCACCCAATTGGCCGGTTGAACTCACAGCATGGACTTCGATGCTCTGGCCTGGCGACGGATCAATCACCGCCACATGCAAATCGCGAGACCATGCCTCAGGCAAAACTCCCACCAGCCCCAGCACAACCAGAGCTACGCACAACGCCGCCCTGGCTCCACATACGAACGACGATCGACTCTTTGGCACGACAATGTTTTCTTGCTGAATGGACGACATATTGCTTGGGAAGAGCCTGGAAGTATGAAACTGATGAAAGGCCCGGTGTGATGGCTCAACACCATCATCACCGGGCCATTCAGAACAGACCTATAATAGTTACACTATATGGAGCAACTCTAACAGCAGGTCCTGCCTGGGTAAAACCCAGGCAGGACACAAGAATAAATCTACTGCACTGGCCCAGGATCTTTCTGTGCAGAAGTCATCTGTTTCTTCCAGCTGTTACAGTCCTTAGTCTTACAGTTCTGAACCCACTGCTGAACCCAGCCGTTGTAGACGTTTGGAACAGCCAATGTACCCTGTCCACCCATGCCTGGATTGCCGATTACCGTATCGTCCTGCACCGCCTTCTTTCCAGCGGGCGACCCGGCCAGCAACACGCGCCCTACGATAGCAGCATCACTCGGATCGCCGTCTCCATTGGGATCTGGGTCAACGACGATCATTGCATTGCTGAATTTGCTGGCGACATAGGCATAATAACCACCACCCTGCTTAGCACCATATTGCACACCATGGCAGCCGGGATCACAGGGTAACATCGCCACAACCTGATCCGTTGTGGTATCCACAACCGTAATTGTCGCAGTCAAGGTATTGGCCGTGACCATATTGGTTCCATCCGGACTCACCGGCGTTTGAATCGGCAGCGCACCAACCGGGCCCACTGGGTTACCGCCCCCATCCGTAATTACGCCGGAGATGGGGTCATAGTTCGTACCAATCTTCAATAAATCGATAGTACTAAGAAGATTTCCGTTACTCGTCTGAAAGACCGAGATCGTGCTATCAAGAAAATTGGCTACATAATATTTGCTCGAATCCGGCATCATGCCCGTAGCGAGCGGGACAGCGCCCGTAGCAACTGTGGCAGTAATTGTATTCGTGCCAAAGTCATACACCGTCGAGGTCCATACATTTTCATTGGGCGTGACCATCTTCATCCCATCAGCGCTCATCCAATGACCGTGAGGATGGGTAGCGTTATGAATATCGGAATCATTCACCGCGGCAACTGTCATCGAGAGATCTACAGGGTTGCCGTTCCCATCGGCATATGAATCAAACTGCCGTACGTGATTGCCGCCATTTTGCGCCACATGCACTTGATCGTTATTGGCTCTCGTCATCACATGGGAGGGAGCCTGCCCCGCGTTCAATTCACGTATAAGCGCCCCAGTCTTTCTATCAAACACCGCTACTCTCTCATCGAACCATTGCGTCTGATAGATGACTTCCTGATTTTTATCCGTCCACATGTTGTGGGGATGGTTCATATTGATCTCTGGGAGTGCCACCTTCTTCGTCAACGCCCAGGTTATTCCATCGATGGCTGTCGCCATCCCCGGTTTCGACTTCCCCGCCGTCAATTCAAACTGGGTGTTGATCCAAATTTCACCAATAGCTGGGGTGGTTGGATTATGCAATTGAGCCTTTGCATTGACTGGGGCTGACTGAAGAAGTGTATTGAGATTCGGAACCGGCACCTCATTCCCATCCACATCGTAAGCAATCACAGGGACAGGAGGATACTTTGGCTGCCAGTCTGTTTTATTGTAATCCTTCCAATTATCTGGGTCAGTAATCATAAAGTCGGTTTTTACCAAACGGAGTGCCAAATCGCTGGCTGTCGGGACCGGTCCAATACCGTTCACCAATGTTATCGATTGACCAAGATCTAACCCTAAACCTGGGACGAGGTTATCAGCATGAACCACGGCCGTGGTGGGATCATCCACGATGACGGTCGCAAACATATAGACATGGATGTCACAGATAAAGACATACAGGCCTGGCGTATCTAATTGGACCGTAGCCACTCCTCCCGGTACTGGGTTGCGAAAATCGATGGCCGCTTTAAATGGTTGGGTGGCGAATGGCGTACCACCATCGTGTGTGGCACCGGTAGGCCACAGCAAGCTCAGCGCTGTATGGATCGTGCTGGCCTCTCCGCTCACGGATGGAAACCCTACCGTTTCTCCTGGGGCAATGACCGCGAGGGATCTCTGCTTAGCCCCCCCAATGGATCCAGGCACGCACCCGATTGATGCGGAGTTGCCTGTATTCGAACAGGTAAAAAAGTTTCCAGGTCTATCGCCGGCCTCAAATGAGACGGTCGGTGCAGCCTGAGCCACGCCAGCCATGCCCCATCCGACCAGCAGACTGAATATCGCTAATAAGAGCTGTCGCATGTTCATAACGCCTTCCTTTACGGTTGTGCCATGAGTGAGCTGTTGCTCACTCATGACCTTCGTTTCCATTTACTCTACTCGTGGACGTGAAGCTCCGACATCATGCCGAACGTGGCATGAGGAAGGATATGACAATGGAACAACCACCGGCCCAGCCCTCCCCCTGTCGGCTGCTTCGCTGTCGGCCGATCATCCAGGGAAACCCGGAAGGTAAGGGTGGAATTCGCCGGCACATCCACGATATCCCGAAATTCAGTCGGGAAGGTGTAGCCTCCGCTCAAACTGATCGGCTGAAACGAAAACCCATGCAAATGAAACGGATGGTGCGCCCCTGTTGTATTTTCAACCGTCAGCTCTATCGTATTGGAGAGAGCTGCATGACGGGCTGATGCTAGATAAAAAGGATTACCGCCGTTGTTCATACCATCTTTACCGTGACCGCTGAAGCCTCTCGGCATCGCAACCCCGTCAATCGAGGCTTCAAACGCACCAATGTTGGTCCAGAACGTTAGCTGGATATTTTTAACCGTCGAGCCGTTTTCACCAGAGGAAGGCGGAAGAAGATCATGTGGTGCTGCACTGAGAACAGGCACCATCGCTGCCCCCCCCAAATTGGCAAGTAACGGACTACCCGGACTAAGGGCATACTGAGGAACCGGAGCACCTTGAACCTTCAGATGCATCACCGGCACCGTCGGAGTCCACGAATATGTGGCTGCCACTCGTTGGAAATCCTCCTGCCAGAGGGTAAACACAGAACCTTGCGCTGCAGAATCTGGAATTACCGCCACGACATCTGCACGCCCGGCAGGCGGGACCAGAATTTCACCGCTCTCATATTTTGTATCAAAACTGCCCGAACTTCCTCCCTCAACAACCGCATTGTTAAGCAATCCCCCTTCTCCACCGATTCGATAAAGGGTGATTGGGGTCCAACTATTATCGGCCGTCAACCGAAGACGCATGTACCGGACCGGCGAGGGATTCACGATCTGCAAGCGAAGTCCCTGACCAGGCTGGACCGGAAGTGCATTTGCCAGGACATTAGCTGAAGGAGCATCCGGGGCAGTAGCATCCCCTCCCCTCGCATCAACCTGCACACCGTTAGTCAGGACCGTAAACCCTTCACTCATACGGCCAGTCAAACTGGGCTCTTGAATGTTCGGAACATCTCCGGCGCCGTATAAACCCGGTGTAAACACCCCATTTGGATCGAGCGGATACGTATCACAGAGGATCTTCGGAGACTGCGTCAACACATGAAATTCGTAGTTGAGTGCCCAGTTCGCAACGCCACTGATGTGCGGAAGCGCACCATCAAATGTGGATGGGTTACTCCCAGGAACACCACACACCGTAATGTCGCTGAGAACTAATGTCTTCGTTTGCTCTGCCGAAGGGAGAGTGCCATTATCCCGAAGCGTTGCCTCGTACCCCTGGTTATCCTCAATGATCATCGACCCATAGAGCCCTTTGGCTACTTGGTTAGTCGATGCATGGTGATGCGGGTGGTACCAGAAGATCCCCGGCCTGGTGACGATGAAATCGTAGTCGAACTTCCCCCCTTTGGGATCCACTGCGGGCTGGGTCACTTCCGTGCCGTCACTTTGATTATTCAACTCAATGCCGTGCCAGTGAATAGCCGACACATCCGCCTCTGGATTCAAACCTGACCTTCCAAGGTTATTCACATAATGCACGATGACCTGGTTTCCCACCGTAAGCCTAAACTCCGGACCGGGTATTGATGGTGTCGTGCAATTAGTCAGTTGCTTGTTTGAACAGCTCTTAAACACCATCCCGTTTGCCATCACCCCATTACCGATATTAACAGTCGCCTCTTCTGCGACAATATAGGTTTCAACGATGTTTGGATCAGGATTGATATCAATGACCTGGGGAACCACATAAGGCCCAACGCCCGTCGTAGCCCACGCCGACTGGTTGCCGGCCATGCACATCGTCAGTGCCACGGCAGCGACGAGACAGGCTTTTGCACTGTTCTTCATCACCTCTTTTATCGAATAACTTGCTACGTCTTGCTTCATATTCAATCTCCCTCGTATTACGACCCACATTGCCCGACAGGAACTACCCGGCCTCTACTTCGTCCAACTTTTCATGCACTCACACCCGTTATTTCCCTGAATCACCTGAATCATTGGATTGGATAGTACGTGCCTCCTTTCGCTCCTTCGTCTTCCCCCTTCACATTCTGTTGTCTCATCACATACTGTTCGAGAGTCATGTGGACTCCGGGTCCCACATCAGTATCTTTTCTTGATCCATGGATTATGCAAACCGCCCACCAGGCAGGTACGACACTACACGTACGCCCTCCACCCGATCACTTACGTCTTTTTCCTAACCATTTTCCCATCCAATCATTAGCAGGAGCCAATTTAGACAACCCATGCTCGAAAATGCAATGAGTTAAACAACGTAGATGGTCCTACGTATGACCCACAAAACCGGCATCACCTGCCGGTTATTTCCCTGACTTTTCAATCAGTTCCGAATACCTTCTCAATTCCGACCAGCGCAACCGATCCGATCTCCTCATTCCCGACATTCCCAATTCGCACATCTCACGCTCAGGCGCCGACCACGATAACCCCGCCGCCATACAGACATCGCACCGGTTACGACCTCAATCAAACTTCGTAGTGCTTTTCCTTACCATTTCCACAGCAACATTCTGAGATGGAGCGACACTAGAGAAGGCCGGTAAAACATGTCAATGCGCCAGATAGCGTAGGTTACTATACGTAGCAGCACGCATCGACACAACAGTGTGCCATATGCTGCCCCCTCACATCCACTATCATCCTACACGTGAGGAATAATCCCGCGGAGGAGCAGCAGACGACCACGCAAGGCGTATACATTTCCAACCTTCACGTATTCAATACCAGTACGACGGAGGAGGGTCGGCGAGATAGCACAGCAGGCAAAAAGAAGAATTACGGCTGCTGCATAGATCGATGCGAAAAGATCACGCGGCTGATCCATACAGACCAGCCGCGTGGCACAACTGCGTACTACTTTTCGACGATATCGCCCTTCATGGGGCCTAACACCCCGAGCAATTCGCCTTTTTCCTTG
>JAOUPN010000169.1 GCA_029879905.1 Nitrospira sp.
GACACCCACGCCTTTAAGTGCCGATTGAATATTCCAAACCAGCCGATCCTCAAACAGGTCGCGATTGCGCCCTTTGAGAGCCAACTCGTGATAATGGACAATGGCGCATCTCATCTTAATGGTGAGGGGTAAGGGGTGAAGGGTCAGGGGTATTCTTTGAAGACTTTCCGGGCTTTACATGACGGATGAGGCCAGAAAGAATCTTGTCGACATGGTTCATCTGGGCATTGAGTGTGGACCACTGATTTTCACGCAGAAGACGGAGGCGTGTGGCGACTTCTAACTGTGTGTCGAGTTCGCTCAGTGAACCTTGGGCCATATGCAAGAAATTGGCGAACTCCTTTTTCGTTTGCCGTGCGGCTCCTTCTGCAATGTTGCTGGCAACACTCAAGGCTGCTCGTCGCAATTGCTGAGAGAGCTGAAAAAGATGGTCCTTGGGGAAGTCATCTGTTGCATGATAGACGGCGACCGTCAGATCCATGGCTTTGCGCCAGGCCTCAAGTTTCTTATGGGGCTTCTCCATTCAAAAACCCTTCACCCCTGACTCCTTACCCCTCACCCGCTTCGAGGAAGCGTTCCGCGTCGATGGCGGCCATGCAGCCGGAACCGGCCGCCGTGATGGCTTGGCGGTACGTAGAGTCCTGCACGTCGCCGGCGGCAAAGACACCGGGCAGGCTGGTGGCGGTTCCATGATAGGTTTTCAGGTATCCCTTCTCATCCATCTCCAGTTGTCCGGCGAATAACCCTGTATTCGGCCGATGACCGATGGCCACAAAGACGCCGGAGCAGGGGAGTTCGAAGGTTTTCCCGGTTACGACATTCTTCAACAGGATGCCGGAGACGACATCCGTACCTAGAATATCTTCGACGATTGAATTCCACATGAAACTGATCTTCTCGTTTTTCATCGCGCGGTCTTGCATGATCCTCGAAGCGCGTAATTTGTCGCGCCGATGGACGATGGACACCTTTGTGGCGAATCTGGTCAGAAAGTTCGCCTCTTCCAATGCGCTGTCGCCTCCGCCCACGACAATGAGTTCCTTTCCGCGGAAGAAGAACCCATCGCAGGTGGCGCAGGTGGACACCCCATGGCCGGTCAATCGCTTCTCATTCGGCAATCCGATTTGGATTGCCGAGGCACCGGTAGCGATGATGACGGTCTTGGCTTGAACCGTCTGTTCCGCATCAACTGTGATGGTGAACGGGCGCTGCTTCAGATCGACAGCCGTGACGTCGCCGGTGAGAAACTCCGTTCCGAACCGTTCCGCCTGACCTCGCATGGCCTTCATGAGTTCAGGGCCCATCACGCCTTCGGCAAAGCCGGGATAATTCTCCACCTCAGTGGTAGTCGTCAGTTGTCCGCCTGACTGCCAGCCTTCGATGAGCAGGGGAGACAGGTTGGCGCGAGCGGTATAGATAGCAGCG
Source organism: Nitrospira sp. (assembly GCA_029879905.1). GTDB lineage: Bacteria > Nitrospirota > Nitrospiria > Nitrospirales > Nitrospiraceae > Nitrospira_D. The sequence continues at coordinate 1,426 of JAOUPN010000169.1, forward strand.
GTCAACCCGGCAGGGCCAGACCCGATGATGATAACGTTTCGCATAGCGGGTGACTGTAGCACAGGCTGGGAAGCAGAGGGTAGCGGGTCGGTTAGGATTTGCTGGAAATTAAGACATAGTGGAGTTCACTCTGGAGCCCAAGCCGTTCCGCCCAAGACCAGAGATAGTCGAGATCCAATTGCAGGTTGGGGTTAACAACAATGCTGGTAACATCTTCAAAGTCATGCGGTCGGCTTGCTTTGAGTTTCATGAGTATAAGATCTTCCGGTCCACACACCCATGTATTGATACCAAGAATATCAATTGCCTGTCGTCTCTGTAACATCTCTTCTTCATGCTGATCAGCGGCAAAGATGATATCAAGTGGTGTCCCGTCATACGACGGATGTAAAAAGCGGTTCACTCGCTCGGACGCAAATGGGTTGAGGTCAAGCCACTGCTGATCCAATACGAACCCACCCAGACCAAGAGTACCGGCAAGGTGTTTACGTTCAGACTCTTCTGCAATAACGAGAAGGTCGATATCCTTTGTCGATCGAATGCGCCCCCAAGCACCCAATGCGAGGGCGCCAACTATACAATATGTAGGAGTAGGCGTCGGCAAGGTGTCGACAATCATACGAAGATATTCTTCGAGCGACTGTCGATCAGGTGGATTTGCCATGGCGATGAGAAGTTTTGAATAATCCATACGGTGGTGGTAGGGGCATGGCGGCAGAATCATGACCCAATGCCTGCTTCATGGAGCGTTCCAGCATTCGGTGCGCATTCGACAACCGGCATACTTGAAGGATACCCTCAGCCGGTGTGGCAGAATAATCGCTCGGACTGAGCTGCGCGGCGCTGACATGCAGTTTGCTCAGCCAAATCGGCGGATTATCTGGATCAATTGGCATAGGTGCATGATACCGCAGAAACAAAAAAAAGCCTATCGGGGCGTTTGCCTGACCACATCATACGACCCGGTATCAACACCGATCATGACGGCTCTTGGTAGACTGCCACAAATTGTACAGGGCTTTGACTTGACGAAACAGACCCGTCCGCTTGTTGGTTCCATCAATCACATAGTCTGCTAGGCGGCGTTTCTGGGAGATCGGCATTTGGCTCTTGATGCGCCGGAGGGCCTCTGCACGGGAGAGGCCGTTGCGCTTTTTAAGGCGGGCGACCTGAGTTTCCCGATCGGCAGTCACGACAATGGTGATATCTACTCGCTTGTCGATGCCGGCTTCGAAGAGGAGTGGAACATCGTACATTACGACGGCGTGAGGATTCTTTCTGGTGGCTTCCCTAGCCAGTCGTTGCTGCTCACGGGCGACACGGGGATGGATGATACGTTCCAGCTGTGTACGCTTGGCTGGACTACGAAACACGATGGCTCCAAGTCTATGACGATCAATGGTGCGATCCGCATTCAGGATTTCCTTGCCGAACCTCTTGACGATCTCGCGCCAGGCCGGCTTGCCGGGCTCCACAACCTGACGGGCCAGCACATCAGCATCGATGACCACCGCACCGCAACGTGCAAACATCGCCGCGACCGTGCTTTTCCCCGTTGCCACCCCACCGGTCAGTCCAATGAGAGTCATGGAGGGGAAGCATACAGGAGCTGGAGCCGAAGGTCGAGGTTGAGAGGCGACGAAAGAATTGAATGAAAACTGACAATACAATGACAGTAAGGCGCTGTCTTGATAGTGGACATGATCTAGCCTCGCAGATGGTGATGACCTTCGCTGGTTCATCACGGATAAATAACCCTTCTGCGCTCAGTGAACGACTGGCACAAACGTCAGCTATACTTACATAGTAGCCGGCGGAATCACTGGCATGATTGGTACGGCGGTCAGCCAGTACCCCTCCTCCCCCGAATGATTTTGCGAAGCATTTACGGTAACGGTACGAGCATGGATGCAGAGTCGCCTGAAGATCTCATGAGGCAGATGGTCGCGTTGATGGCGATCATGCTCATAGCTGCGATGTACTCTGTCTATGTGTTGTACCACGTGGAACGCGAATCGAAGCGGATGTTGGCCAACTATAAAGCCTGGAGTCCGCACCTACCGATTGTCGATGAGCCTGCAGAGCTCGCCCGAATCCGCCAGCGCATTATCATCTTCTGCGCCGTGGTCATAGCGGTCTGTGTCGTGGTGGACCTGACGCTCTTCATCACCATCCTGGAGTTAAAGAATCGGAGCCTTGTGGCAGGACAGGAAGAACGGGTGGCGCAGGCGGAGGAGGAGAAACATCTCATTGCGGTTGAGATGGTGCCTCGTCCAACCGGCTCGGGAACAATGCCACCCAACGAGCCTCCCATGGTGGCGATCCCAGGCGGCACCTTTTGGATGGGGATCGGCCAGGACGAAACGGACCGGGCCGTTGAGGACTGCAAGAGAGAGATGAAAGAACGTGTGGAGTCCTGTCCACACTGGATCCATTCAGCACAGCCCCGGCATCAGGTGACGCTGGATCCCTTCGCGCTGGATCCGTACGAAGTGACCAACCAGCAGTTCGACCGGTTTGTGCAGGCCATGGACTATCAGACGACGGCTGAAAAGGAGGGCACCGCGTTGATCTGGACCGACGGCCATGGGTGGCAGGAGACGAAAGGGGCCACCTGGCGGCAGCCGGAAGCGGGGCCTGATGTGTTTGCGAGCGATCGCGCTGAGCATCCCGTGATCAATGTCTCGTGGTACGATGCAGCGGCCTATTGCCGCTGGGCCGGCAAACGGTTGCCGACAGAGGCGGAGTTTGAATATGCCAACCGGGCCGGCACGCAGACGGTCTATTGGTGGGGAAATTTCTCGCCCACACGCCAAGTTGCCAACGTTAGAGACGAGAGTGCCCAGCCCCATTTTTTGAGCATCGGTATGCCCGGGTACGACGATGGCGTGGTTATCACGGCGCCGGTGGGATCCTATGAGGCCAATCCGTTTGGTCTGTTCGATATGACGGGTAATGTGGGCGAATGGACAGCGGACTGGTATGATGGCTTCTATTACCACAAGAGCCCGGAGCGGAACCCGACCGGCCCGTCGAGTGGCAAATATCGGATAACTCGTGGAGGGGCTTGGAGTGATGCGTGGATCGGAATTCAACCGACGGATCGGAGTGGAAATGTGCCAACGAAACGGGATATGAAGACCGGATTCCGTTGCGCGCAGGACCGACCCAAGTAACTGCGTCCTGTCCGCGCGGACGGTGCCGGTGATTGTATGGTAACTGCGGCCTGTCCTCTCAATGTTAGTAGGTCTCGGCACAAAGACATCACCTTCTGACCATCTTCATAAATAAGCCCAGTTACAGCGATCGGAGCGCTCTTTTCACCGCTGATGGGTTTTTATTGATAACGATGAGGTAGGCTTTTGCAGGGCCTTCTGGTACGCGCTTTCCCGCTTCCCACTTTTTCAGAGTCGGAACCGGAATGCCGAAGGTTTCAGAGAAATCTGCTTGTGTCATATTCAGGTGTTCACGGATTTCGCGCACATCAATCTCGCTTGCTCGGATCATATGCGCGCGCCCGGGAGCCTTTCCCTGCAATGCAGCGAGAGCGTCCTGTGCACCTTTGATAATCTGTTTTCCTGCTTTGCTCATTTACTCAACTCCTTTTTAATCATTTGAACGATTTTATAGAGTTCGGTTTTCTCCGCCTCAGAGAGGTTCGTTTTCTGATTCTTGGCGAAAATCGTGAAGGGAACGATCGGATGTCCTTCCGAGTGGTAGTAGTAGATCACACGAAATCCTGCGCTCTTTCCCTTCCCCTGCCGTGCGTAGCGAATTTTTCTTACTCCACCCGTACCGGGAATGATGTCGCCATTCAGGTAGTTCCTCGCAAGAAATTCGATGAGCCTGTCATAGGCATTCTCGTCCATCAGGGAGAGGGCAGCGGCTTCAAAGGATTTCGAGGTCTGTACGGTTATCACCGACAAATGGTACCCAATGGGTTCCTTTTTGGCAAGGGCCGATTGAAGGAGCGGGGTTCATGATCATCCTGTCCGGCCGAGCCATGCAGGTTAGGCCTTGGATTGTGTGAGCCTATAACAGCGTGTTACCGATGGTGTGCCGGTCAGCCTTTGAATCTCACACGCACCCGTTGACAGGGTCAATTCCTGCCTGTCATATCTTCTGCATGCGTGTCACGATTCTCGCAGTCATCGGTCTACTCTCACTGATCGGACCACTTTGGGCGGATGAACTGACTCCGACAGCCCCACGCACCATTACGGTCGCGCTCGACGGCAGCGGGGATTTTACTTCGATACAAGAAGCCGTCGATTCCGCCCACAAGGGAGATACCGTCTTTCTCAAGCCCGGGGCCTATCCTCAGGATGTGACGATTCACAGCAAGGAGCAAGTTAAGCTCGTCGGCGCCGGAACGGATCACGTCACACTATTGGGCCATCACGAACGTGTCGGTGTCTTACACGTCGGCAAGTGGCCCTATGGCGCGACGGATATTGAAATTACCGGCATGACTATCCTCGATCACGGCGGGCATGCGGTGGGAATTTTTAACGGCAAGGGGATCATCCTCCGCGATTTGCACGTGAAGGGACTGCTTTTTGGTCAAGAAGTCCAAGATGTTCGTATTGAGAACTGTGTGATCGGGGAGAGTGAAACGACGGGAGTGCAGTTTGCCGATTCCCAGGCTGTGCTGGCCGGCAATCTCATCCACAACAATGATTACGGCGTGAATATCTTGGGGAAGTCGTCTGTGCGACTGGAACGGAACATCATCACGCGAAATCTCTATGAAGCCGTGATCGTCGGTGATCTGGCTTCGGCTACCCTCATCGCCAACACGGTGGTAAAAAACGGAACCGGTGCGACCTTTGTGGGCACTTCTTCCGGTGACATATCGGGCAACATTCTCGCGTTCAACAAATTTGGAGTTATTCTCTCACCTTCAAGCAAGACCACCCGTTCATTCAATGCGCTGTTCAACCATGATGGCAATTATCTGAAGACTGGAACACCCAATATTCCAGCACCGGAACTCAAGCCTGAGTCGGATATTATCGGCGATCCACGGTTTGCCGACCTCGAACATGATGACTTCCACTTGAGCCCTGAGACAACATTAGCCAATCAGGGAAGTTTTGCCTATCTCGGGGCCCTCCCTCCGCTTGCCGACTCCGCTCGCAGCAACTAATAACTCATTGTAAAATCAACGGAATATAGCCATCGCCTGTGCAAAATTTTGCATATGCTATGCTTTCCCTATCGACGCGGCATATGGAAAGCCCTGCCTGCGTTCAAGAGTTCCTCAAATGGACCGACAAGGACTCAACAAGGAGGTTCCTCTTGGCTAGTTTTCACAGCAATAATGAAAAACGTTCCGGCGAAGGGATTCCTTCCCTGCACGATCTTGAGTCCGGCAAATTAGTGGGCGCAGTTCTTCCCATGTCCGAGCAGGCCCAGATCCAAATGCGTAATAGCATTGAAGTGATCGATTACTTGCTCAATCAAGAGCGAGTGGTATGGAGCTAATGTGCGTATGTGATCACGCATTGCCTGTAATCCCTCTTCCTCTTAATCGCGTTATCCATCTGTTGCAACTCTCACGAGATCTCGCGTACATACCGCTTCATTCGTGACTGCTCCTAACTTTGGTGTTCTCTCGCCTCCCCAGAGGGCCATGGCTGCTTGTTCTTCGAAGCCGAACGAATTCCAGCCTTCGTAGCCTGTGGGCTACTTCGGTGGAGTAGGCTCGGCGAAGTAGGCGGAATCCGTGGGGCTTCACTCCTCCCCCTCTTCATCCCTTGAGTCGGCGTGAAATCGACCGAAAAGAACGAGAAGTGGACCCATCTTGGCTCCGTACTGGGTATGCCGCGATGGCGAGTTTACGGAAGCT
>JAOUPN010000170.1 GCA_029879905.1 Nitrospira sp.
TGCCAAGTGGGACGACAGCACCAGACCGGCCATTCTGTTTGACCCGACCACCGGGAAAATGGCCTGGCCTCTATTCAAGCCACACTTTGGGAAGAGAGTGCCCTTCTCGGCTAATCACAGCGGGGCACCCTGGTTGGAGCCGATCCACCAGGATGAAAACGGTGAGCGGACTTCTGAACCCGCCAAGCCGGGTGAGCAGGGACGGTGGAGTCTCTGCCCCGACAACGCGAACCAACGGTCCTATAACCTCCACTTCATCCGGTTGCCCATTACCCTGGCAAAACAGCAGGGCAAAGAGCCACCGATCGTGGATAAGGACGGACTCCTTTATGTCATCCATGAAGAGGAGCGTTTAACCAGGGCCAACGATGACCTGAAGTATCCTGCGGTCATCCGTGCCAACGTCTACGATTGCGTGGACGTCTTGTTGACCAGTGAGTGGGACGACGACGACTACACCAATTTCCAGTCGTCCAAGATCAATATCCATCCGCACTTCTTCCAGTTCGACACCGGAAACTCGGATGGTGTGATTTCAGGGTTCGAGTATGAAATGTCTGTTCGCCCCTTCACCATGTGGGGGAAGAAGAACAAGCATGGGTTGCCGGCTCCGATGGTCGCCAAGATTGTTGGCGGGGCCAAGGCCGGTGCCAAGTCGATCAAAATCCAAATGGCGCCTGGCGCGACGAAATTCCATGTCAATACCGAATTGATGGTCGGCATGGATTGTTTGGAAAAAGGCAACGACCCGACAGCCTCTTTGGCGCGTGACAAGAGCTGTTCGGAAGTTGTCCGTATCAAGGAAATCAAGGGTGATCAAATCACCTTCTTCACGGCCCTCAAACACAACCATCCGGCGAATGATCTGGTATCCCCGGAATTCGTCCGGTATCGGTGGTGGGTCGATGTGGATTTGGGAACCGTGTTCTGGCATGACCATGCGTTCGGTGCGACAACCTGGCCGCACGGCGGGTTCGGCGTGACGATCGTGGAGCCGTTCGGGTCGACCTATCATGACCCGAAGAACGGAAAGTTGGTCTATAGCGGTCCGATTGCGGACATCCATAGCAACGAGCCCATCGGGGCCGGCGTCAATGGAAGCTTCCGTGAGTTAATGGTGTCTATCCATGACACGGTGCCTCATACGGTCAACGTGATCGAAGCCGGCAATCCTCCGGGACAGCCGATTGAGGTTGCGCTCGAGGCCGGTAAAACGGTGTCGTTCCAGATGCCGGACAAAATCTTGAAGGCACCGAATAAGTACATCAACGGCGGTACGCACACGACCGGTAGCGGCTTCAACTTCCGCGCGGAACCGTTTGCGCAACGTTTGGTGAACAATCCTGATACCTCGAAGCTGTTCAGCAGCGCGGTCCATGGAGATCCCGATACGCCGCTTCTGCAGGCGTATACCGGTGATACCGTGGTCTTCCGTCTGCTTCATCAGCTGATGAATGAATCACACGTGTGGACGATCGCAGGCCATACCTTCCTGACGGAGCGGTATGCCGCGGATGCCAATCGGAAAAACTCAATCCATGTCGGGATTGCCGAGCGGTATGACCTCGTCACGAAGGCGGGCGGTTTCCAGGGTATGCCCGGCGACTACATCCACTTTAATGGTCGGAGTTCACACTTCGCCGAAGGTGGATGGGGAATCATGCGTGTGTTGGACAAGGAAGTCGCGGATCTGAAGCCGTTGCCGAAGGGAACCAATCCGCTCGGCATTCCGGAGACTCCGAAGTCGGTCTGCCCGGCCGATGCTCCGGTGAAGACCTTTAACGTGGTGGCGTTAGACCGCCCGATGAAGCTTCACCCGAAGGCGCCGGAAACGATCGAAGTCGACTTTGAACGGAAGATCGAAATGACGATGCCGGAAGGCAAGATCTTCGCGCTCGAAGAAGAAGCGACCAAGGTTGCCTCTGGTGCGACGCCGCATCCGTTGACGTTGCGTGTCAACTTGGGCGATTGCATCAAGGTCAATCTGAAGAACAAGATGAAGGCAAGCCGGGCATCATTCTTTGCTCCGGGTCTGGCTTTCGATCCGAAAGATAGCCAGGGGCTGAACGTCGGAAAGAACGGCGGTGATCAGACCGTGGCTCCGGGCCAATCGCGCAGCTACACCTACTACGCGCATCCATCCAATAAGGAGACGACGTCGTTGGTGTGGGACGGAGGAAACATCATCGTCAATCCGCGTAACGGATTGTATGGTGCCGTCATCGTCGGTCCACGTGGATCACAGTATCGTGATCCGGTGACCGGTGCGGATTTGTCGCAAAAGAATTCGTGGAGGGCGGACGTGATCGTGGATACCAGCCTTCCGGAGAATCTTGGAAAACGGAACTACCGAGATGTCGCTCTCTTCTTCCAGGATGAGGACAACATCATCGGCACGGCGTTCATGCCGTACGTGCAGAACGTGGCCGGCTTGACATCCGTGAACTACCGGGCTGAGCCGTACAAGTTCCGGGAAGAACAAGGCTGCTCGTTAGGGAAAATCTTCCAGCCCTGTGTGGTGGACAAACCTGAGGATCCCGTGACGCCCATCATCGAAGCGCATGCGGGTGATCCGCTTCGCGTCCATATCATCGGGGCCAACAGCGAGCAAAACGGTATGTTCGGAATCGAGGGCCATGAATGGCCGATCGAGCCCTATATGCCGGGAGCCGATATGATCAGCGTTGTGGAGTATGCCGGATCCGAAGTCCTGGATGTCTTTGTCCGGGGCGGTGCCGGCGGACCCTATCGCCAGGTTGGAGACTTCGTGTGGTCCAACCAGCGGCTGCCCTATACGCAGTCGGGGCAATGGGGTTACCTTCGCGTGTTACCGACAGGTGATTCCAGGATTCAACCCCTGGGCGCCGCTTCAGTCGGGAGCAAGCGCGCTGAGGATGGTAATGAAGGAAAAGCCATTCCGACGGCTATGAAGTAGGCTGATCGGAAGGGAGTAGCATAGAGTGGGGGAGCCGCATGTTGTACGCGGCTCCCCCACTTGTTTTTTAACGACCTCTCTTCACCTATGGACAAAAAAATAGGTTGTGGACTAATAATAGCGACGGACATACGCGTGAACAGGGAAGGGGCTAGGAAGAGAGGAGAGGAAGAATGCGAGGAGACACAAGGATGGAGAGATCACCATGGGTATTAGGATTGATGGTCTTGGCTCTTGCGGCACCTGCCTCTGCATATGAGGAAATTTCCGTGGCCGAAGGTGGGACGATAACCGGCACGGTGACACTTGACGGCGCAGTTCCAAAACCCAAGGGGTACAATTTGATGACCCTGCCTGATCCGTTTTATTGCGGAAGGATATCAGATGGTCAGGGATGGAGGATTCTGCAGCCATTTCAGGTCGGGGAAGCCGGTCAATTCAGGGAACTCGTGGTGTATTTGGAAGGGGTTGAAAAGGGGAAACCCTTCCCCGATGGTGGTGTGCCGCAAGTTGAAGCGAAGGACTGTCTCTTTCTTCCGTTTACGACGGTCGTGAGGAACGATCAATCGGTGACGGTGGTGAATATGGATCCGGTTATGCACGATGTCCAGGCCTATGAAACCTCTCATTTAGGCGCTCGCGTGCTGTTCAATGTTCCGCTTCCCATGAACTCGCAACATCCACGTAATTTTAAGGATAAGAGCGATGCCGGTCTCTATCATAAACACATGGCTGGAGCCCCGATGAAGGAATTGGTGAAGCTCACCAAAGGCCGACACATCTTCGTCATGCAATGTGGGTTTCACGCCTATATGGAGAGCTGGGGCGTTGCCGTCGATAATCCCTATTATGCAAAAACAGACAATGATGGGAGATTTACGCTGACGGATGTGCCCCCAGGAACCTATAAATTGGTCGTCTGGCATCCATACGTTCGGACAAAAAATGAACAAATGGTAACGGTGACGGCGAAAGGGACGACTCAGGCTGATATGGCCATCATTGCCCCGAAGGGACGACTCTATGCCAATGAAGTATTGGATCATGCCTACGTTCGTTACAATGTAACGGAGGAGGAAAAGAAGGAAATTGATCCCATGCTGGAGAAACAGCCTCATTAAGGCCGGGGTATCGTGAAGCCCAGAATTATTGGCTTCCGTGTGAGATGTGTCCGGTAAATGTGCCGCCGGGAGAGTCTGATGATGGTTGAGGTGAAACGCAAAGATCATCGGTGATGGCCAAAACGATTTACGGTTGTGTCATTGTCTTGGTGTTGTGGTGGGGATTTCTACCGTCCGGCGCGTCGGCAAATCATGAATCGTCTAATCAGCCCCCCGTCTGGACCCCGCTAGACGAAGCGGAGCGGTTGGCGATTATGACGGTTCCAGGTGGGATGGTGCTTGTCCCCGCTGGACCGTTTCTCATGGGGAGTGACCCTCGCAAAGATCGAGCTGCCGGCCCCCAGGAATTTCCACAGCATGAGGTGTATCTCGATACGTTTATGATCGATCGCTATGAGGTGTCAAACGTCGATTACTTGGTCTTTGTCTTGGGTACGGGAGCGGAGTGGCCACAGTTTTGGCGTGAAAGTCCCTTTCCGGAAAAGATGGCCCTGCATCCCGTGATTAACGTCAGCTGGTACGACGCGGAAGCCTATTGCCGATGGGCAGGGAAGCGTCTTCCAACAGAAGCAGAATGGGAGAAAGCGGCACGGGGCGAAAACGGTCCGCTCTTTCCTTGGGGTGATGAACCGGCCGGATGGCTGAAGAGCAACATTGCCCATGCCGGATCGAAGCGTGGAGTCACATATCCCCCGCTTGCTAATGTCTATCGGTACGACAAGGGTATCAGCCCGTATGGGGCCTACCAAATGGCCGGGAATGTCAGTGAATGGGTGTCGGACTGGTTTGATCCTCAATACTACCAGCGTGGAGTAAATCTGAATCCCACGGGCCCTGAAATGGGCGAATTAAAGGTCTTTCGTGGGGGATCATGGCATGAAGATCCTGAAGTGGCTCGGTCGGCAGGCCGAAACGGCGGGTTGCCCGAGCGGAAAAGTTATTTGACTGGGTTTCGCTGTGCTTCGGACGATGGTGGGGTGGGTGCGGTCAAGAATTGACGTGCCAGGAGAATGGATCCCATGGTGGGGGCCATGAAGGCTGTTCATACGATTCAGCGAGAGATCACCAGCAAGCTCAGGGTGGCTACGGGGTCGTAAGCCGTCAGAGGCACGAAGGAGATCATGAAATGATGGTGAGAGGTCAATGGGAGATGCGGAAGGGGCCAGGGTATGTGAGTACCATGCTCCTGACTGTCATGTGTGTGGCAGTTTCCGGTATCGTCTGGGCCTTAGATACTCAAGATATTACCGTTGAATGGACCGAAGCCGGGAAGAAGCTTGCACAGGAACGTGTCGCGACGCTGGAGCCAAAGGGCGAAATGGTGTTGATTCCGGCTGGGGAGTTCATCATGGGCAGCAACAAGAAAGCCGACCGATTGGCCTATCGGAGTGAGCTGCCTGAACGTACGGTCTATTTGGACGCATTTCAGATCGGAAAATTTGAGGTCACTGCCTTGGAATACCTCAAATTCGTCCTTGCGACGGATCGCTCTCCACAGCTGGATTGGCGATACGATGGGGGCAACTTTCAAGAATCCATGGCCCATCATCCCATCATGCATGTCACCTGGTATGAAGCGGATGCCTACTGCAAATGGGCGGGACAACGCCTTCCGACCGAGGCTGAATGGGAAAAGGCGGCGCGTGGTACGGAGGGGTGGGTTTATCCATGGGGCAATGATCATGCCGGACCGTCAAGGGCCAACTTCGGTCGAACCGGCCTCTCGGGTCCGGTCCGAGACCGTCCGGAACGGTTGCTCCTGTATCCGCCGATTATTTCTGTGGATAAGTACGAAAATGCCGTCAGCCCCTTTGGGCTGTATCAGACAATCGGAAATGTGGCGGAATGGGTCGCTGATTGGTACGACCGGAACTACTACAAGACGGCGCCGAATCAAAATCCGCGTGGCCCGGAGACCGGAACACAAAAAAGTTTTCGGGGAGGGGGTTGGATGGACAGTACCACGACGATGAGAGTGGCCATGCGAAACGGAGCAGATCCCAACACGCGAATCAATTGGCTTGGCTTTCGCTGTGCAAAGTCTGTGACCGAATAAGCACTATCAATAGGTCTTGCGATGGTCCCCGTTGGTGCCGGAGCTTCAAAGGGTATCAGTACTTTACTGGAGATGTTATGCACGGTGTACCGATGATCTGGCCCCGTATGCGTCACATGACCGGAGTCCTCCTCCTCACGGTGTTTCTACTTGCTACCGTGTTGATGATACGTCCGCCTGAAATTACAGCCAAACAGGGTGGAACAACAGAGGTGCTGCCTGTACAAAAAGCCGCCCCCGCTGCTGTGGTAATAGAAACCGTCGGACAGGAACAGGATCTTCGCAAGATCCTGCGAACCAAGAATAAGGTGGAGAAACTGGCAAGCAGCCGTATGCGTTTTTCTGAGGCACCGATCGGCAGCTACGGATTTATTGCACCGTCATTTCTTGGCATGGCCTTGGCGACACAGAGTCCCGACCTAATTCTTGAGCAAACGCCTCCATCAGCCAATGCCTATGAAATTCACAAAGTCGACGACGGGAATGGACTTGTGGTCGGATTTCTTGGGAAAGCCGAAGTAGAACAGATCAAGCCGAAAGATCGGTTCAAGACGGTTCGCGTTTCCCTTCATTCGAATCCGATCGAAGCAGCACCGCTGATCGTCGCAGTCCCACTCGTAAAACTCATGGCCGATCAAATGCCCAGACATGTAGATCGCAAAAAACGAGATGGTCCTGTGCTTCTTGAAATGGATTTGCAGGGAACAGGTAATCGGAAAAGATTGGGAGAATAACAGCAGAGAGAACTGGTAATGGAGCCGGTATCCGAATATGAGCCGGATACATCAACTCCAGGCACATACATATGCGGCGGGAAGCATTGTGCCGAAGGGATGCCGACGTAGAGACCCTTTTCGCAACATCTTCTTTTAGTAGTATGGTCGGGATGTGAAGCGGTCCGGCAAGTCAGGACGGTGAGAGGAGTGAGTCTGTGACGAGTACATGGACGATCAAATGCGTCGGGGCCCTGATCTTGTGTCTTGTGGTTGGAATTCCCGTGGCGGCGGTCGCCTATGACGTCATCGATGTTCAGCATGGTGGAACGGTTGAAGGAACCGTGACCTTGACGGGTGCGGTCCCCGAGCCTAAAGGATTCAATCTCATCACGTTCCCCGACC
>JAOUPN010000171.1 GCA_029879905.1 Nitrospira sp.
GACGGCGGCCGCATCCAACGGCGAGGGGTGAAACACAATGCCTTGGCCGTTCAAGGTGACCAACCAATAGACCAGATAGCCGAATGAATGGAAAAACGGGAGGATCCCGAGCACACGTTCGTCGTGATAGAGATGGAGGACTTGGGCGGCTCCCTGCACATTGGAGTCGACATTGAAATGGGAGAGCATCACGCCCTTGGGGTCTCCGGTGCTGCCGCTGCTGAAAATAATCGTGGCCAGATCGTCTACCGTCACCGGCACGGTCTGGCCGCAGGCCCGTTCAATCATTCTGGTCGGAGCAAAGAGGGCCAAGACGGCCGCGGTGAGTTTCTGTCTTGTATCGATGGTGCGGGCGATATCTTCCAGCCAGAGAATCGACGGTCCGTCAGGCAGTTCAAGTTTGGCTTTGTCGACAAAGACTCGGCTGGTCACGATCGTCCGAAGGCCGGCGATTCTCACGGCTGCGTCGAGCCCGGATTTCCCCACGGTATAGTTCAGATTCACGCTGGTTTTTCCGCAGAGCAGTGCGGCAACGTTCACTAAAGCGCCCGCGACCGTCGGCGGGAGAAGAAGGCCGACATGGCGTTGCCCCTCCCAATGGTGTCGAAGCGCCCTCGCGAGAACGATCGAACCGATCAAGGCTTGCATCGTCGAGACGCGAGGGCGGGATTGGTCCGCCATGGCGAAGCGAAACGGGTAGCGTCTCACGGTACGGATGAACTCACGATGGAGCGTCCGTCGGCTGGATTTTCGTAGCTGCCAGGCCTCCTCGCCGAGTGTACGAATAGCCTTCCGGATCTCATGGGCCGAGGTGTCTGACGGGCGCGGTTCACCGAAGGACACGGTAACGGGATAGGGAATCTGCTCCGGCCGTTTCCAAAAGAAGCGGCCCTGATCGAAGCTGAAGATACTGCCCCAGACACGATCCAAGTGGACCGGAATGATCGGGACAGCACGGCCCTTGACGATGCGCTCGAATCCACGCCGAAACGGTAACAGGGTTCCCGTGCGGGTGATTTGGCCTTCAGGGAAAATACACACAATCTCGCCATCGTCGAGTGCCTGTCCGGCGTTGCGCAGAGCGCGAAGAATCAGCCGAGGGCTTCCCGTCGAAGAAATGGGAATGACTTTGAGTAAGTGCATGAAAGGCTTGAACAGCGGATAGTCCGCATAACGTTCGTCGACGACGAATCGTATGGGACGGTCGAGACTGGCGATCAACAGCAATCCGTCGATGAACGAGACATGATTGGGGACCAGTAATGCTCCGCCGTGACGTGGGACATGGTCTTGGCCGACGATGGTGAGGCGGTACACAAGGCGTGGGAGCATGGCGACAGCAAAACGCAGCAGGCTGTCGGGAAGCAATCGGACAATCAGCACGGTGCCGATCAGGGACATCACGGCACAGGCCAGGAAGATATCGGCGGCGGAGAGTCCCAACTGTGAAAAGAGTCCGGCGCCTAACGATCCGGCCAGGATGCCGCCGAACATGAAGGTGTTGCCCAGCGCGATGACGGCGCCACGTCGATCGGCCGGTGTTCGCCATTGAATCAGGGCATTGATCGGCACATTGATGAGTCCGCTGGCAACGCCGAGTAGCGCCATCATCGTCAATGCGCCGGTCAAACTTGGAGGAATGAGGCCGAGCGCCAGGAGGCCGATGGTCAGGCCTATACAACCAGGAGGGATCAGGCCTATTTCGATTTTCGAGGCGGACAGACGTCCGGCCAGGACTGCGCCGATGCCGATCCCGATTCCCAGAACGGCGAGCGGGAGGCCGGACAATTCATCGGACAGTGCCAGACGGCTCTTGGCATAGATCAGCATGTCCTGGCCGAACAAACTGGCAATGGTCCAGAACAGGATATTGATGCCGATGGCGATTTGGAGCAGACGGTCGGCTCGCACAGCAGACCATGCCATAGACAATGTGGCCCCAACGCCGCCTTCTGATCTGGAGGGTGGGACATGGGGGATAGTCCAGGATGCAAACAACCCGACCCCGGAGAGAACGGTCAACATCAGTCCCGCCAGCCAAGGACTGGCGCTGGACAGCCCCAGGAACAGGCCACCCGCCGTCGTCCCGGCGATGATGGCGAGAAAGGTCCACATTTTCAGCAGCCCGTTGCCCATCGAGAGCTGTTCGTAGGGCAGCAGCTCCGGCAGAATGCCGTATTTCGCCGGGCTGAAGAAGGCGCTCTGAATACCCATGGCGCCTAGCACAATAAGGGCGGGCCATCCGCCGGCGGGATTTATCCAAAGTGCCGCCGTTCCGGCACTCATCAACATGACTTCGACCACTTTAAAGGCGATGATGACGGTGCGTTTACTCAAACGGTCCGAGAGCACGCCGGCGACGACGGAAAACAGCATGAGCGGCAGGTTGAAGACGACAAACGCGATGGTAGTTTGCGTTTGCGAAGCGGCCTCAAACTCCGGCCCGGACGGGCCGACGGCTGCCGTGACCTGGCGAATGGCCAGCAAGGCGATCATCAGCTTCCACGCGTTGTCGTTGAACGCGCCGATGAACTGGGCGATCAACAGGCCGCGGAGCGGATGCGGAGACGGATGACTTTTTGGTGATGGCTGAGAAATAGTGCCTCCTTGATAATCTGTGCGGGTCGCATTCTGCCAGTCTTTGATTCGGCGGGCAACAGTCTGCTAAAGCGACATCATCTCCACGAAACCGTCTTGCAGCGTGCGGTCAAAGAAGCCGTTCGGGAAACCGGAATCGCATAACTTGCCAGTGTAGTGGTTCATTAATCTGGTGACATGAACCGTTCGCCCTGAGCCCTTCGACTGGCTCAGGACAGGCTTGTCGAAGGGCACGCATTTGCTTGAGGGCCGCTACGTTATTCGGACAATCCAAGAACTCCTCGGGCACAAGGACGTCAGCATGACCATGATCTATACGCATGCCCTCAATCAAGGAGGACATCCGTCAACAGCCCGGCAGACCGTCTCTGCTTTCAGAAAACTGACCGGGATATACTGCGGGCTGATAGCCAGGTTGATGGTAAAACCTGCAGCCTATTTCAATCGGATGGTGGGATGAAAATTGGACAAGTCTTGGAGTTTCAAGTACAGTTGCTTTACTTAGGACTACTCAGTCAATCGGGCTGAACTGCGGGACACCCTGCACTAGACTTAATAGCTAGTCCTATTAAACCTGTGAGCGAGCAATCATGAAATTGTCAGAGATCAACTGGGGCGATGATAGTGCGGAAAAGGATCCGCACCTCCTGCACTATTTCATCCAGTCCGACGCATTTCAGCGGCTTAGACAGAAGCAAAAAAATATTGTTATAGGGCGGAAGGGCGCTGGGAAAAGTGCGGTTCGTAAGAAGCTTGAGCAGGACTTTGCAGAAGAGCCAAATACCCACGTAGTGAATTTGTCTCCAAAGTTCAACGCGATCCGTAATATCTTAAATGACAAGGACATCTCAGGAGGTTTCGGACAGGAAATCTTTTTTCAACATACCTGGCTTAGGCAAATTCTTCTCGATTGCCTATGCAGGGTTGGGCACGAAGCAAAAGGAAAGTATGCGAAGGAGAGTCTTGAATTTGCAAGACAAGTAAGCATTCAGCTCAATCGTACGTCAAAGGACCTTGTTGAGAATATCGCCGACGTACTCTCGAAGTTAAAAGCGAAAGTCGGCGAACTAGGAGAGCTTGGTCTTGCGCTTGAGAAAGAGCTGCGAAATGTAGCAGACGTAGATGCGCTTGAACACCATATTCGAGCGATTACCGCAGAGGGCGCCAATTTTATAGTTCTCATCGATGACCTTGACCTTGGCTGGAATAATAGCGAAACGGCGAACAATCTCTTGCTTGGGTTGCTTTCCGCAGTCAACTATTTGTCGGGCCTGTCAAGGAACATGTATCTATGCGTCTTTCTCCGCGAGGACGTTTACACGATCTTAATCACTAAGACGCAGCACTCGGACAAATATAGGAATGTCGAGCGCATACGATGGGAAAAGCCGGATCTTATGTCGATGCTTGCGGCGCGGATTAACTTTAATCGCGAGCAGCATGGCCGATCAAAGCTGGACGATCCAATGTCCACCGTCTTCCCGCAAACCGTCGGGACGCACCATACGGATAATTGGCTTTATGAGCGTACTCTTGGCCGTCCCAGAGAGCTTATTCAGCTGTCTCGCTATTACACTGAGTCTGTTGACTCAGAAAATCCTAGTGACGAAGCTCTCAAGGCTTCGGAGCAAGGTTATTCGGAGTGGAAACTCGACGATCTTTGCACGGAGTTTTCGAACCAGTATCCGGGCCTAGTTGCCGTATTCTCGTATTGGAAGACGCATTTCTTTCGTCACAAGTACCATCTTAAGAGGTCGGAAATCGAAGAGATGGCTCTTAAGATTCTTGCGGATGTGGAGTTGAACACGTACTGGTTCAACGAGCTAGCAGAAAACATAGACATACCTAAGCTACTGGAGGTCCTCTACGAGATCGGCTTCATCGGTGACTTCGTTCTTGGCGGAGAGGGCGGGAGTAAGACGGTGTATTCTTATCAGGGACGTCATGAGCCACGATTCGATGAACTGCAGATACATCCATGTTTCCGCCGGGCTGTTGGCACCGTTGAGCGTATACGCGCTAAGTCGCAAGTAATAGAAAGCGAGGGCTAACAACCGCGTGGAGTTCGACCTCGGGGACGCTTCGCTCTCCTCGGCACCTCACGCGGAACGTTAGCTCCAAGCATAATAAAGGAAGCATATGAAACGAACCGTTAGAAGTTTTGCCATTATTGTATTTGGGGTAGTTTTCCCCTCATTGGTTATTTTTCAAGCATATGCGGGAATAAGCTCACTCAGGGATAATGTCGCGTACCAAACAACAGGTAATAGCTTAATCGATAATTTCCAAAGCGCTAAAAAACATATTAGTAGCGCAAATGATTATGCACTGTTTTCACTTCTATATGTCGAACATGCAAACCAAAAAACAATGATAAATAAGCAAGTTATGAAAGTTTCTATCGTTCATATAGGGTTTGCTGTCATAAGTGTTGGTTTAATGCTAATTATCCTTGGTATTCAGGAGGGTGGGGTTGAAGGTGGTATTGATGTTCAAGGTCTTAAATTTGATTTCAAGACAGGTTCAACTGGTGTAGCAATGTTTTGCATTGGAGCAATTATGGCTACAGTTGGTGGAGTGTTGAAAAACGATTATCAAACATCAGAAATTCCAAAATACGAAACAGTATCTCATGTAGAGAATATTTCACCATATAGTGAAAGCATTGATGCGTATAAATCATGTAAGAACATGAAAGGCAACTTTGAAACTTGCTTTGCTCAAATATTTTTCCAAATCAATAAGGATCAACTGAAATGAAAGCCGGTATTATTTGTACAATAATCATTACCATTTCACTCATTTCCAATCACGCCTTGTCAAAGCCGTACTGCTTTGTTGATAAAAATGGAGAGTATGTGTGCCTCAACATAGACCCAGGGACACCAGCGACACCTATTATTGTAACCCCTAGTACCGGAGGAGGTGCTGGAGGTGGGGGATGTGGCGGCAGTTCGCATTGTGGTAACAATCAATTAGGTACACAGTGGTTAGGAGAGTACCTTCAATCTAATCCCAATATAACTAACAGACCCAAAATCGAACAACGGCTAAAGCAATTTAATAATGGGGAAACTATCCTTGAGTTTGACACGAGCGGATTTGCGCCAAATTAATAGAGCTAACCATTGCGTTCGCCAGATGGCGAGAAGCGTGGCGATGCTGTTGCGGCAAGTTCATCGGCGCTACTGGTGATGTAGGTCGTTGGACGGCATAGGAGGCGCATGCACGCAGGGAGAAGAAAAAGGGGACATTCTCCTTTTCTGTGGATCAAGCCTGCTGAAGTGGAGTAAGAGAGGGAAGCTGTACCCGTCCTCCCTGTTGAGTCTGCCAGACAGAGCGGCACTTAGGCTTGGGGGCGAGCCTCAATCCACGTAGTCGGTCGAGGTGGCGAAAGAAAAAGTAGAATGTCCCCTTTTATTCCCACTACTTCTTGAGAGGCCCATAAATAGGGCATTTTCTCGGTGATGTCAGGGCAGTATTACGCACTTGTTCATGACCGGATCAGTAATAGTTAGGCGACACTGGAAGTGATTTCATGTCCACATTGCGAAGAAGCTGTCGATCTGCGTGCGTTAAAGCACCAAGGGATTTTTGCAGCCCATCGAATCTGTCCGGCCTGAGTGAAACCGTTCGAAGTGGACCCAAACACTAAACGTCGTCAGGCTGCATTCATCGCATTGGCTTTGCTGTCCCTGGTTCTTACTATTCTGATGTATTTTGATTTTCGTCAATGGGCACCATTCTCTATCTCTTCTTACGTTGTTTTGGGTGTACTGATCTATTGGGCAAGCTCAAAAGTGTACTTGGTGAAATATGATCTTGCCAAGAGCAAATCTAGAGAGCGATGATTGAAATAATTCAACATGGGATTGCAGTGCCGCCTAACAAAGGGATGGAGCTGACAGTTGAAATCGTTATGCCCTTTGCTTTCGCAAAGGCCGCGCCAATTGTGCCTGCAGCTCATCCCAGGCGTTAGGGACCGGAAATCGCTCGAGGTTTTGACCAATTTGACCGATTGGGATTTGGGAAGCAGGAGGTTACAGAAGCAGATCATTAAGAAATTTTGAGCCGGTGGCGCAAGCGCTCTTTGTAATACCGCTGGACTTGCTCAAGTAGGGTGCTAATTCCAGAAATGACTGAGACGAGTGCAGTGTTGCGGTTCACATTCTCCCGTGGGACGGGAATACTCACGGTCAGTCCCCAGGACCAAATCGCTGAACCTTTCCGCGCCGCTATCGAAGATAACCAACTCATAGGCACATGGTGTTATTTGGTTGTCGGCGTCGGGGGGATAGCGCGGGTGCTTGGGGCATTTGTGAGTACAGTGGGAGGACGGTTGCTATTTTCTCCAGCTGACCCTATCGCAGTGTCGGTATCCGAAAAATTCTCGGTTGAACTGAACCCCTTGAACCATATCACGCTGGAGCGAAAGCGCGGTTCCTATGCATCACACCTGAAAGGCGGTCCCCCGCCCCACGATTTCCTTGGACACCCAATTGGGGCATACTGCCCTGCACTGAATGGAGGTGTCCATGGCGAACTCGTCCCCCGCCCCACGATTTCCTTGGACACCCAATTGGGGCATACTGCCCTGCACTGAATGGAGGTGTCCATGGCGAACTC
>JAOUPN010000172.1 GCA_029879905.1 Nitrospira sp.
AGTCCTCAGTCCTCGCTACTCAGTCCTACCTTTTCCCCTTGCCTTCTCCTTCAGTACCCGCCGCAGCTCTACCAAGGCCAGCGTATCTCTCGCGCAGTAGCGCAAGAGTGCCTCTCTAATTTCGGCGCGTTCTACCCAATCGGTTTCGACAAACACCATGCGATAATATTCAGCCGCCGCCTGCCCTCCCGCTTGAATCGCCAAATCACCGTAGTCTAAGGCGGGCGCCACTGCCGGCAATACGGCCTTAATGGAGTAGGATCCATTGAATGCCGGATGGTAGTAGTGATTTTTGATCACCGGATGGAGATCCCATACGCGTTTGAGAATCGCCTGAAACGCCGAACGAAACTCCGGAAAGGCCTCGGCCAATTGCCGCATCATCGCCTCTTCATAGGCAGAGTACACACAGATACTTCCACGCTCTCCCAGTGATTCGATCAGCGCTTCGGCCCATCGTTTCCTCGGTTCAGTCGGCTCGACATGGAGAAATTCATGGTGCGTCACATCACCCGACTCTTCTTCGATGTGATTGGACCATTGCACCGGAATTGATTGGTAGGGTCTGGTCAAAGCAAACCGAGGCATGGCCAACATAACGGTTTCAAAATCCACATGGTGGACAGGATATCGAATCGTCCGCAGAGCCGTTCCCAACGCAGGAGAGACCCATTCCACGTTATCTTTCACCCGTTGCTGTGAGAGCGAGAGCGTGGTTTCCCCCGGAATCTCATCAATGGTCGTAATCCCCTGCTCAACCAGTTTACTCACAACCTGTTTGGATCCGGGCAGGTGAAAAATCCATCGGGCAGGCTTGTCTTTCGTACAATGATCCCAAAACGGACATTCATACGGGCTGTGACAATGCTGGCCCGGCTCTATCATGGGAGGCGCGCTGTGCATCAAAACGGATTTCATGGCCGCAACCCTCGCGGGGACCTCAGCTCGCCGTACGGTAACGGCTTCCGTTACATCTCTGATGGCGAACAGCTGCTGCAAGTCGATCGCGCCACCTTCGTATGCATAATCCGTATTGATATGCATGAGGCAGATCGAGGAGAGGGTGAGACCAGCTCCCATGAGAACTTCGCTTTGGATGGCCAAGTCATCAAGATGAACGTTCTTGACCCGCGAAGAAGATTTCACCTCGATCAGTCGCCAGGAAGTTGCTGCTCCATCCGTTCCTTCGATTCGCTCCAAGATATCGACACGAACAAGCACACCGTCATGTTCAAACGCGCCTTCAAATAAGGCGGATACGGTAGGGTCTGCGACAACCGAAGCCGTATGGACAAGGGCGGCCTCCCGTCGACGATAGCTCTCTTCAATTAAGACACCACCCTGAAAAAGGGATCGAGCCACGACGCCGATTTCAGTTCCCATCTCAAGAACGGCTCGTAACGAAGGATCGGCGGGAGAAGCCCATTCCGGGTGATGGACCTCAAGGTACACTCGCTTGTGACATTGAAGGCCGGCCAAAAACTTCGATTTAGACAAACGCGGGACGACAATAGGATTGGCCGGTTGCTCCGCATCATTCATGCGGCAACCCTAACGAACCGAGAAGTGTTTTGTCTAGCAATGTTGCGACAATCTTCTGATAGGATGGGCGCGTATGACCGCCAGAGACCGTATCAGAAAAACTGTCCTCAGACTGGCACTCCCCGTCACCATCAGCACCTTCCTCCTCCGCGCAGAGGGGATCGTCGCCGTGTTCTTGGTCGGAGGGCTTGGAGCCGGGGCGATCGCCGCCGTCGGATTGGGCC
The DNA here is from genome assembly GCA_029879905.1 of Nitrospira sp. Classification (GTDB taxonomy): domain Bacteria; phylum Nitrospirota; class Nitrospiria; order Nitrospirales; family Nitrospiraceae; genus Nitrospira_D. Next base: position 1,767 of record JAOUPN010000172.1, read on the forward strand.
AACTGCTCGCCTTCATCGGGACTACTGTGTTTTCCGGCCTTTCGGTCGGCGCCAATGTACTCGTGGCTCAACTGTGGGGAGCGCGGCGTCTCAAGGATGCCGGCGAGGCAGCCGTACACCTTATTGGGCTCGGCCTGATCATTTCGGTACTCTTGGGGGCGACCGGAGTCCTCATCAATCAGCCCGCAATGGTGGCTCTCGGCGCAGAGCCTGACGTGATCACCCAAGCCGTTCCCTATTCGAACATTATCTTTCTCCTCGTCCCCTTTACGATTCTGATGCACGTACTGTCGTCTATTCTTCAAGGAACTGGCGACACCAAGACGCCCATGTATGCCCTGATCGGAGTGAACATCGTGCATATCCTTGTGGCGTATCCCCTGATCTATGGGAAATGGGGTGCTCCGGCATGGGGAATAGAGGGCGCAGCATGGGCGGTCGGCATCGCAGAATCACTCGGAGCGTGTTATCTGCTCTGGGCCTGTCGAACCATTCTTGCTCGCTCCATGGCGATCCGATTCGACTTGATTCGATCCACATGGCAAATCGGCGCATCCGTATCGGGAGAACGTGTGGTGCAGCAAGTCGGCGTCATGTTCTATACGAAGATGGTGTTGTCCTACGGCACCGCTGCCTATGCGGCGCATCAAGTCGGACTCTCGATCGAATCGTTTTCGTTTTTGCCCGGCTATGGCTTTGCCATCGCGGCCGCCACCATGGTGGGGCAAAGCATCGGTGCAGGCAAATACGTTCGCGCCAAACTAGAAAACTGGGAAGCCAATCGCCTCGCCGCAGCAGGCATGGCGGTGATGGGTGTCCTCTTCTTTCTCTTCCCCCACACCTTGATGCGAGGTTTTACACAAGACGATGCCGTGGTCGAACTGGGCACACAATTTCTGAGAATCGCCGCATTCATGCAAATACCCCTGGCCTTAACCATGGTTCTTGCTGGTTCGCTACGCGGCGCAGGTGATACCCGATTCATCATGTGGGCCACCACCATCGGCATGTGGGGGGTACGTGTTCCGCTGGCCTACGTACTTGGTGTCTGGCTTCAGCTCGGAGTCGTCTATGTCTGGGGGGCGATCATCGTCGACTGGTCGGTGAGGATGGGGCTGTTGCTGTGGCGCTATCAATCAGAACGGTGGCGGGCGATTCAAGTCATTCGCTGATCAGACCACGCATAGGCCGCACCGAAGCAGGCACCGGCAACGGCGGCCGTCACAAAGAGATTTTCAGCAGAAACGGCAATGGCCCACCAAATAATGGCGGCCAATAGGCCTGAGACGGCTCCAAGTAAAATCCTGCCCCCAGCCAGTTGAAACCAGTCAATCAGGAGAACCCAAGCGGCCATGTACACAACGCCGGCAACAATCGCGGCCAACAGGTGATAGAAATCATGATTGAAAAAGGCCATCTCGATCGATCCCACGGTCGCGCCAAGGAGCACGCCCGTAATCACCCGCCGCATGAAGATCCCGTACACTTCACGTATATCAGGCATTGATTCTCTCCCCAATAGGCCACGATTTTTACTCCCCCCTGCTGCCAATAGCAAGTTGGTTCACCGAGTTTCTGATCTGTGATTGGAGAAATTGAGGACTGCGGCCTCGGGACAAGAGAGATAGATTACGGAATACAGGTATTCAGTGCACAAAGCACGTTCAAGGGCACGAAACAGAGGAAGGTAATTGGATCCCATGGGGACTGACACCCTTCTGCACGTAAAACGTAAAAGGTGAAACGTGAGGCGAGCGAGACGGGCCCACGCGTGAGGTGTCTGTCCCCATCCGAACCGTAAAGATGTGTCACGGTAGCGGATCGGAGATTACAGCAGAAGTGCTCATGGAGCCCCATGGCGTTAAAGCCGTGGCTTCCTCCAGAGGCGGGTGAATAATGTGGGCTGGAGCTTGACTGAAACTCGTCTGTCGTAAGGTCATAAATAGATTCCGTGACCAAGAATTTCTTCTCTAAAAGTCTGACCCACTGTAAGCAGGTCAATCAGGTCGATTTCATGCAGCGTAGGGAGATGGTCGATCGCGTCCCGGAGTGCAGCCATCTCTTGAAGAGGAATGGGTTCAGACGCAGTCACAGCAATATCAATATCGGCATGGGGTTGTGCGGTGCCTTTAACCCACGATCCGAACCAGAGGACCTCAATGTTCGGACCGAGGATCTGCCTCGCCAACTCTGCGACCTGTTCCGCAATTTCCCGAGGCCTTGCCATGAGCGCTTGATCAAGCATGGGCCCAGTGTAGCGGTGCTGACCATGAAGTCAACTGCGCCGGTCACCGCAGAGGAGTATGATAACTCGTTAGTTACGACTGGCTTCCGCATGCAGCTTCAGTCCTAATGCGCCGATGACTTTGAGGATGGTATCAAAGCTCGGGCTGCGCTCACCGGAAAGAGCTTTGTACAAACTTTCGCGGGAAAGTCCGGCATCACGGGCCACCTGTGCCATGCCCTTAGCACGAGCGATGTCGCCAAGTGCCTTGGCAATGGATGCAGCATCCCCATTGTCTTCTTCGAGGCAGGCCTCAAGATAAGCCGCCATCTCCTCTGGAGTTCTAAGGTGTTCGGCAACGTCGTAACGAGTGGTGACGATCTTCATCATGGCAGTCAATCCAAGAAATGGCGAGCAAGTCTCAAGGCAGCTTTGATATCTAAGGGACGCCTATTCAGGCGATTAAATTTATCGCCGTGTTAGATGCGCTCTGACTGCCTCCACAGAGGTAACTCCCAATGGGCCGTCCACGCCTGCTATCTGATCCAAGTGGTCGAGAAGGTGGCCTTTACCAGTTGACGGCCGCAGTAGATACCGCCCAGAAGTTACCCAAAATCTACCCCGTTGATTTGGTATAAGGAAGACGGCTTCCAGTTGAGAGCCGTCGTCAGCAAAGAATAGCCAACCGCCATCTTCCACATCCACGCCTTCAGCATACGAAACTGCAGCGTCAGCGTCCTGAAAGACCTGCAACGTGTGATCATCAGTAGAAAGTCCGAACACCATATATATCTATTAGTCAGCTGCCAACTGCCCTGAAGTATAGCGCAGTTGATAAGGAAGACCACCATACTGAGAAGCCAGCACTTGTCTAACAATCCATCCAGCCAGTCGGTCAGGATAAGCTGCGCACCGTACGTCGGGAGGCTACCCTTTTAACGGTCTTCCAGGTCATGAGTCCGTGTGCTGTCGATATTTGCCGATAGTGGAAATTCGTGTGCGTCTATATGAGATGTAGGGTTAGATGGTGCTTGCACAGGTTTGCTCATCATTATTAAAAAGTGAACAAGGAAACCAAGCAGGCCTAAAATAACCCCTAGCCAAGCATTAGCAGCTACAGTGTGAGGGTTCTTCCAAAGCAGCATGGCTATGATCCCTCCCACCAGTCCTGCACCTAATATCCATAGGACCAGGAGACACACCACGGCAATAATAGAAATCGGCTCTGATCTTGCGTGCAAAGGAGAGAGTGCCATCTAAATACTACGTCGACGGTAAGCTGCCAAGCGGAGATGGCCTGTATCGTACAAGGTCCAGATCCTCCAGTTTGATTGCCTTTTTGCCTTCGATTTTAACAATTGCACATCGCTTCACATCCAAAACGAGCCACTCCCGTCGGCCTTTTTCCCGCTCGAGTTGTTCGATGATCTCTGTAACATTCCATGGCAAATATGCAGTCAAGGCACATAACTTATTTGGAACTGCCGATCGGTCAATGATCGCAAATTTATGGCACTCCCTCGAATTGAATGCTGGAGGCACAACGATGTGGTTTCTTTCGCAGAACTCTAGAACTCGTTCCCGATACGTTGTCTTCAGGAGTGGGTCTTGGTTCATTGTTTACGTTCGTCATAACCGACGATAAAAAGGGAGGCGACGAAGGTCTATCGCTGATCACTATTTGCATTGAAGGCGTTGTTATGAGTCTTTACTCTTTTAAGAATCTCGTTCGTTCGCGTTTCCCCAGACTCTGTGCCTGGGGCATACCGCGAAGGGTTCTTCAGTAGAGCAACAAGTCCAGCTAACTCTCTTTCGGATAGATCCGATATTTTCCTTCCAAAATACTTTTCTGCGGTAGATGTCAAACCACCGTCACATCGCGGCAGGACACACTCGACCCACAGGCCGAATATTTCATTGTCAGTAAAATGAATGAAGCTGGCTCCAAGCCAAAGCATATTATTTGTGTGCCACTTGAGCATGCCCTGCGGGTTCTGTTCATGGACAAGAGACCAGTATGCCCCCCGCACTGCGTACGACCGGAGGCCCTGTGTTGTTTCGCCCGCAACTGCCAATGGATAGATCACATGCTCAATGTCTTTGATGACTTTATTTCCACGCGATGAAATCGTTTTGATCTCTCCAAGATAGGGCAAAAACGCGATTGCGTACCAAAGCGCCAAAGTGAGGAACGAACCGCCTGCAGAAACTCCCGCGGTTATTTTTAGCCACCTAGACATGGTGTTGTGAACTCATAACTACTAAATCCACTGCCAGCTGTCCTGAAGTATAGCGCGATTGACTAAGGAGTCCTATTCCCTATCGTTTACGAGCACTTTGGCTGCACTGCCGTGGTTCGAACAGGGGCGGACCCCACGCGCGAGCCTATCTCGCTCGCCTCACGTTTCACCCGCCTTCGCAGGAAGCCACGACTACTTGGTCTTCAAAGCCTGTCAGAGACTCCGGCGGAGTATGCTCGGCGAGGTGTCGCCGAAAATTCAAAAGGGGCCACGGCTAGAAGGCAGTGGGGCTCCACCTTTTACGTTTCACGCACAGAAGGGTATCAGTCCCCTGGCCGTCGGATAAGCAGGGTGAGGCGGACTAAGAAGGTTGAGGCTGAGGTTAAGGCCGAGTGGGGATTCGCTCAACCTTAGCCTCTCCCATGATCCTTAGCCTCAACCTAAGCCTGAGCCTTTCCCATGATCCTGAGCCTTAACCTTCCTGGGTCTGCTAATACAGCCACACTTTTCCGCCGGAGCGGAGGACGGTTCCGGATTGTGGGGTGATCTGTTCTCGGCCGAAGAGCCAGCGGCGCTCAGGACGCATGAGGTAGAGTTGCATACCCTCAAGACCCGATGCTTTGCCGAACTCCGTCTGGGGCTGGGCTCCCAAAATCTGCTGCCAGGCCGGACGCCAGAGCGAGGGCTTGATGTGGATCGGATCGACCCCATACCAAGCCGGATCAAGATGAAAGAATCTGGCTCCGTAGGTCTTGGCCAAGACAGCAAGTCCTTCATTAACCTGCTCTGCCCGCTCGATCACGTGAGCCAACGGGAGCCGGCATGACGGCACCAAGGCCGTGCGAAAGGCCACAAATTTGCCATTGGACAGACGGCGAACACTCTCAAGTGGAAGATCCGTGAGTACGATGTCGTCTGTGAGACGCTTGAGACGGATGAGCGACTCCTCAACCCAGCCAAGCGTCCGTTCCA
>JAOUPN010000173.1 GCA_029879905.1 Nitrospira sp.
TGATTGGGAACTTGCTGTCAGCGGAGAAACTCCGTACAAAATTGACCCTCTGTAAGGTGCAGCTATGTATTGGGATGTCAAAACCGTCACGCCGCTTTCAGATTACCGCCTGTACGTGGAAATTGCGGATGGTCGACGAGGCATCTTCGACGTCAAACCCTATCTCGATCACGGTGTATTTCGTGAATTGCGCAACCCCAATTATTTCAGGCAGGTGAGCATCATCTTGGGTGCCTTAACGTGGCCTCACCAACAAGACATCGCACCGGAAACCCTGCTTGCCGAAATCATCCCAGTTGATGCCCCACCTGACGATGCACTGCAGCGGGACATGCCCCAAGCGGCGCGGCCCTGAATTTGGTTCTCATTGGCAGACATTCATGAATAAAGCGAGCTAGGCCGCGGTGCCGATAAGACTTTCCAGAGGGATGTGTAGCTTCCGGTGGAGACGGCGAATCATCTCCAGAGAAAGATTGCGTTTCTTTGTCAGGATTTCCGATACGCGCCCGCGCCCGCCCAGCACTGATTCTAAATCTTTCCGCGTCATGCCGAGCTGATCCATACGAAACTTGATCGCTTCGATCGGGTCGGGAGGGTAAATCTGGTGATGCTTCGCTTCATACGCCTCGACCAGCGTCGTGAGTACATCCAGCTCATCACCGGCCTTTGTGCCGGGCTTTGCTTCCATCAGTTGATCAATACGCGCTAACGCTCGGTCATAGTCTCGGGCTGTTTTGATTGGAGTAATGGTCATGCGCCCCTTCGCCTGCTAGACGCTTGTGGCATCTATCGCATGGTACTCCTCATGTGTACCAATGAATCGAATATACACCACTCGGTATGGATAATTGATCTTTACCACGAGCCGGTACTGATTCCCCGCCACATTGAAGACGACCCGATTTCCCTGCAGGACACTGGCTGATCGAAAATGCGCTTTGACGGCAGACGGTGAGACCCAATCGGCCTGCGCAACCTCCTGGTGCCAAGCCTCCAAGGGACCTTTGGCTTTTGGGTGTCGTTTCCAGAAATCCCGCAGCGTCCGCTTGGCAATGATACGCACGAGGCACTATAGCACGATCCCAAATTGGGAGCAAGGCCGCCGCAAGCCATCCGGCGCCGCAAAACAACTCTTGAAAATTGCCGAGCGCCACCCTGAAGTCCTCATTGAGGTAGCGGACTAAGAGGCATCGCATCTTACAGATACAGCCCGAACAGATAGAGAACAGTTACCACCCCAGCCCTGTTTCCTGCTCCCTTCATCCTGAGCACCACCATGATCTCCGCCCACATCTCGAGTCGAGGCGCAAAGAGGCACGAAGTCCTTCCGATGCGCTGGAATTAGGCTTGAGTCATTAGCAGCTATAACGGAACGATGGCAACCTATATATAACTCATAGATCAGACACATGCGTAAATATTGACAAGTACTGCCCCATGCGAAACAATCGCACTCCGATGTACAGGTTACAAGTGCGTACTATGCCGGCCAATATGCTCAATGGTTATGCTTCTACAATATGATACTTAGCCATGCTTTATTGATGGCCGTTTCACTACCCATTCTCGTGGCCGGATGGGTATTTGCCTTGGCCGGAGTTTACTGCCTTATTCCAGCTCTGTTCGGATTTGACATTGGTGAGGGCAACGATTCTTTAGCCACTATCTGGTCATTTGCGTTTTCGTTTGGTGCGGTCTCCTTCTCAGGTCTAATAGCGGCCAGAGCAAGATTTGGAGAGAAGATATACGTCCAAAAGATCTATAGCTACTCAATCGGAGTGTCTGCCACATTATTCTTAGGGTATACGGTTCTCGGCTTCTTGGCTGGTCTATTTGGTCTAGTAGGCTGGTAGGTTTAAGTGACACCAAGGAACATAACAAGTCGCTACGGCCAACGAGCGGCCAGACGTTAGATATTCCAAGGCTTTATGAGCATCTACGCAACACTCTGGCGCTTAAAGTTCCCAAAGTATGGGGACATCCACACCGGATGCGACTGGGTTGAGGTGACGGCGCAAGGAGTGCCGCCCCACATCGGCTCTTCGACACCGGGACTCGGGTATGAGGATGGCGACCCGTATGCCGATTTCCTCCCTCCAGCCCTGACCACGGATGAGAATGGTGACGCCGAATTCATGCGGGCGGTCGTGATCATCACTGAGGAAACCGTGAAGGGAACCGCGCGACACCCGCAAGAGTATGTGAATCCCCTCCTGACACTTGAAGGGAAGAAGTATGCGAATATGACGTTCGCCGAACTTCATACCCGCATTTGCGATGCCCTGCGCAGCAATCAACCGCGACTGGTCATGGAAACAATCGCTCCGGATGGTTCGGTTTTGCTCGACTTTGAAGATGGAAGTTCTCGCAATGCATGACTGGACAAAGGCCGACTGATTATCATCGCGACGTATCAACCGGATCCGGCTCGATGAGAGTCCGATTGGCGACAGAGGAAACCACGATGACCTGCACAATCTGTAAACGAGGCAACGTCAGTCCCCAAAAAGTCGAGGCGGAGATTAAGATCGGAACTGACCATCTCTTGGTCACGGTCGATGCCGAGGCCTGTTCCGAATGTGGCGAAGCCTATTATTCTTCCGAAGCCATGCGCCACTTGGAACAAGTTCGGGAGGATTTCGTCAACAAGGCCATTACACCACCCGCCGTTGGTCGCGTATACCAACTGACCTGATCATTGTCCTAATAGGTCTCAGAATTGGCCTCTTGTCATTCCCGCGTGTTTCTAGCGGGAATCCAGGAAGCTTGGAATATCTGGATGCCCGTTTTTCTCCATCACCGCTTTATGGTCCCATCGTACAAGGATTTTGGGCCACTAACTTATGATTACACGGTTGATTTGCTAAATTTGCCTGAACTTACCGTTCGATAGACGGGGTGGATTCCCGTGCTATGCTTCCACGGGTAGACTACGGAAGATTCTCGTGCTAATAGCATCCTCCGTCACAGGAGAGTCCGCAATGAGCATTTCAACCGTGTCGTGCCGCATCGCCTTGATCGCATGTATCGCATTCTCACTTTCTGCCTGCGCTCCTGAGGTAGGCAGCGAACGGTGGTGCAAGAATCTGAAGGAGAAACCGAAGGGCGACTGGAGCATGAACGAAGCCGGGAACTTTACGAAACACTGTATTTTCAAATAAATCGTTTGAGCACTCACGCCTGTGGGCGACCGGACGCCGGTTCATCACATCCCGTCCCCCATACACAGATTTCTCTTGCCTCAGAATCCTAATCCTTCATAATTGGCACATTGCCCGTCAGTACATCACACATCTCGCCACACCTAAGCCGGTAGGGGGCCCACATGTTCTTTCGATCTCTCGTTTTGTTCATTGGATTGTTCTTCTACGCGATTCTGCCGATCGCATCCGCCGATATGGCATCCGGAGTCGCAGCCTTCCAAAAAGAGGACTATCACACCGCCTATGAAGAGTTGCGCCCCCTGGCGGAAGCAGATGATCCCAAGGCGCAATATTACATCGGGTTCATGCATTACCACGGAAAAGGCGTCAGCCGGAACGGCGCTGAAGCGGTCAAATGGGTGAAGCCGGCGGCGGAACACGGGATCGCAGACGCGCAATATCTCTTCGCCCTCATGACCGAGGCGGGCCTTGCGGGCCTCAACGACAAGAAGGGGACGCGCAAGATGGAGGCGACCCACAAGGCAGAGGCGATCAAATGGTTCACGCCGGCCGCCCAACAGGGCCATATCAAGGCCCAACTGACGCTTGTGGACCGGTACGTCCAAGGGGAAGGCGTCAAACGCGATCTCGTCGAAGCCTACATGTGGTGCGAGGTTGCCCACCTGCTTGCCCCATCACGTTGCGACCTTGAGCAACAGGTCCCCAGCTATTACATGACTCCGTCACAGAAGGAGGAAGCAAAGCAGAAAGTGCGCCAATGGCTGGTGACCTATGCAGCCAAGTCCGCGCCTCCGCCCAAGAACGCCGCACAACAGTTGATTAGCGAACTAGACACCGCCAAATCAAAAAGGAAAGAGGAAATCAAGTCCGCACTTATTCTGATGGGAGATGCCGGATCGCCGGCATTGCTACGGTCATTTCGATCCAAGACACCCAGGCACGTGGATTTTCTGACCGGTGTCCTGTGCGAACGAGGACCAACGGCGGCAAGTGCCATCCCTGAGCTGATCCGTCTCTATAAAGATCCGGTTGTTACTCCTTCGATCAAACACCATTTCCTCCAATCGCTCGCCTGTGTGGGGACCGCATCAGCCGATGCCCAAGTGTTCCTCATCTCACAGGTGAAAGCGGGAGATGACGCGATGCGCCCCTGGGCCGTCATGGGGTTGGAGAATTTTGATTCACCCGACGCAATCATGGCTCTTGCCGGTGCACTCAGTGACTCGAAAAGATCCGTGCGGGAAGCAGCTGCAGGAGTCCTGTTGAAGCTGGGACCCAAAGCAGCCCCAGCGATCCCGGCCTTGACGAAAGCACTGGCCCCAAAGGGAACCTACCTGTCAATGCTGGCCAGCAACGCCCTTCGGGCGATCGGAACTCCGGAGGCCATAGCTGAGGCCGATAAGTCTGGCACCACAAACACATTGGATATGCTCAAAGGTGGGCACGATGGTTGACTACCCCTCCAAGCCGCAGAAGACATCACTCCCGTAAAGACGGCGGGATCCATACGGTAGGCTCCGACCTCTCATCACGAGGTCATCCCCTTGCCATACATATAGGCCGGAGGTTGCCTACTGCCTCCGCTTGAAAGCATTCGGTCGGCATTCCACCACGTACATATTTCCGCTGTGCGTTCTCTCCCCTCCTGTTTTTCGGCATGCAGGGGGATCGCAAACTCCGTTGACAATTTTCACAACTCTCGGCTATCGTGCCCCATGCAGATCGATCAAGAGCGCGATCCCACAGGCCGGTCTCCTTCCGAACGAATCGAGACAATTCAGATTCCAAAACGGCTCCCGGTGTTTCCGTTGCCCAACGTCGTCTTCTTTCCCAAGACGTATTTGCCGTTGCATGTCTTCGAACCCCGCTATCGCCGGATGGTGGCCGATACGACCATGGGAGACCGGTGTATCGCCATGGCCCTACTCAAAGAGGGGTGGGAATCGGATTATTATGGGAACCCGGCGATATACTCCACGCTGTGCGTGGGACGTATCATGAGCGTGCAACCGTTGCCGGACGGCCGATCGAACATCTTGCTCCAAGGACTCGAGCGTTGCGAGGTCGAACGCGAGCATTTCGACAAGCCCTACCGTGAAGCAACGATTCGGATCAAGCCCAGGACGACGGAAGAAGGCCTGACTGCCGATGTTCGGCATGCCTTGATCGATATCCTTAGCCGATATCTGCAAACACGAGAAGACAGCGCAGCCTGGCAAGGATTCTTCCGCGATGAAGTCAGTGACGAAGTATTGGTCAACACCCTATCAACGTATCTGGAATGCACGCCGCTGGAAAAACAATTCCTTTTGGAGGCCGATGGACTCCGGCAGCGGGCCCGACGCTTAAACGACCTTATCCAATTCATGTTGCACGATCGGCACGGTGCAATAGGCTGGGAGTAAACGAAGTCATGGAACACACCGTTGCCATCGAGGTCAGTCAATTATGCAAAACGTACGACACGCACAAAGCGGTCGACGGCCTCTCGTTTCAAGTGTATGCGGGAGAGATCTTCGGTTTACTGGGACCTAACGGCGCAGGGAAAAGCACCACGCTGCGCACCCTCATTACGTTGCTGCATCCTACCTCCGGTACCGCATCTATTTTGGGGCATGACACGGTGCGGGATGCGGACAAGGTGCGAACATTGATCGGCTACGTGCCGCAGGAGCGGGCAATCGACCGCTTTCTCACGGGCCGTGAACACCTTCAACTGCTGGGTGCGCTCTATCACCTCTCTAAGGAAGAAGCCGGCAAACGGATCCCCGAGCTGTTAAAGCTGGTCGAGTTGGAAGCCCATGCAGACCGCCCGGCCAAAACCTATTCCGGCGGTATGAAACGCAAACTGGATATCGCCTGTGGGCTGCTCCCCGATCCCAAAATCCTGTTTCTTGACGAACCGACGCTCGGCCTTGATGTCCAAAGCCGTCTCAGAATCTGGGAATATGTGCGGATGCTGAAATCCCGTGGCATCACCGTCGTCATGACGACAAATTACTTGGATGAAGCGGATCAGTTGTGCGACCGATTGGCAATTATCGACGGCGGCAAAATTAAAGCGCTGGGCTCTCCGACAGAACTGAAGGTCGCGCTCGGAGGCGATATCGTCTCGTTGACGATCAAGGAAACGGATCGGATCGCGGGCCTGGAGTCCGCGCTGAAAGGTCAGCCGGCCATCAGGTCTGCGCGGGCAACGGACAAAGGTCTCGACATTCGCGTTGAGTCGCCTGAGAAAGCGCTGCCGGCCATCATGGAAGCCTCCAATCGGCTCGGCTGCAGCATTGAGTTCATTCAATACAATAGGCCTCGGCTTGACGATGTCTTCATCGCCCACACCGGACGCCGCATTCAAGACGAACTTCCAAAGGAGAACGAGACGTAATTGGTGAAGAATGACTCGTTGAGGGACGCCTCAACTGATCACCCGTCACTGATCACAGATCACACCATGAAAGAATACCGACAGGAAATCGCTGCCCTGACCATGCGGTGGGTCCGCAGGCTCAGCCGTGAAAAGTTCAGCATGCTGTTCACCCTGGTCCAACCCATGCTGTTTTGGTTGATCTTTTTCGGCAATCTATTCCAACGCGCCGCGGATACGCAGGTGACACAAGCACCGAATTACATCAGCTTTTTGGCCGCCGGTGTTGTGGTCATGACCGTCCTCAATAACGGCCTGGCCGGAGGTGTCGACTTGTTGTTCGATAAAGAAAACGGGTTTCTCGAACGTCTGATGTCGACGCCGATCAGCCGAAGCTCCGTGATTCTGAGTCGGTTTATTTTTGTCATGACCATCACGTCGCTCCAGGTGCTCGTCATTCTTGGCGTCGCCTTCCTGTTCGACGTCCACCCGGCCACGGGCTTCTTCGGCGTGATCACCATTGTCCTGATCGGAATGATGTTCGGCGTCGGGCTGACGGCGATTTCCATGGCCATGGCCTTCTCCGTGAAGAGTCACGGCGACTTCTTCTCCGTTCTGGGATTCTTGTCTTTGCCCATGATTTTCTTGAGCTCCGCCCTGGTACCGCTGTCTG
>JAOUPN010000029.1 GCA_029879905.1 Nitrospira sp.
GATTCAGCAGTCGACCGGCCTTACTTTTTGGATTTCGAGTGGTTTAGAGGATGGCTGTTCCGTTCATCATGTTCGAATGCTGGGGTTGCTACGGTACGACCTGTCATGCTCGATGGCTGTTCGCATCTATCCTCACGGAGGATTAAAAACATAGCCTCAAATGAAACTGCAGAAGGGGAGAATGGTATGAATGCAAAACTTTATGACAAAAAAATGGGAATCTAGCAGGGAGAATTGAGTAATTGAGTGAGGTTACTCTGGTTCAGGCTGTGTAGCCCATGATAGTGCGTTCATGAGTTTTTTTATTCCCCGTAAGGCGGGGCCAGCAGCTCCTATAGCTACAGCATCAACGAGGCAATACCATGCACCGACACCGCTCGGTGGATTCGCCTGTTGCCATCCAAACAATGGATCAATTTCAGCCCAATGCCAAGCACCAACGGCCGTCCCTATAAGTTCAAGCCAGGTGGTTATGAAGAAGGCGGCAAGGTAGACGAGAGGATTCCGGCCGAATACCAACCAAACCAGGAATATACCAAACAGCAGGGCACCAACCGAATCGCCCTGTTCAGGGAGTCCGCTGATTCCCCACAATGACCAAGTTCCACAGGCGAGGATCACAAAAGCCGCTATGCCTTTGGCATGTTGAATGAAAAATCCTGAGCGAGCAAGGGCGACAGCTGTGAGGTAGACCATTCCATGCCCTGGTGGGACATAGGCAGGAACATTATCAAATCGATAGGTATACCCTCCCATGTACAAGGAGGCGAAATGCTCGCCGACCGTGGCAAACACCACAGCAATGACCACCTGCATCTGGGTCTCTCGATTCTCTCCAACCAAAAAGAAAGCCAGTACCACCCATGCTAAACAGCCCATGACCAACTGGGTTTGAATACTGGCATTCATTTCAAAGTACCCGCTAATCGCAACGCAGAGAAAGGTAAACCCCGCTATGGCATAGTCTCGGCGACTATGAGCCGCAGCCTCAGAGGCAGGAAAGTGACGAAGTAAGGCCCCGAAGAAGGCAGTACTCTTAGATCTGGGAAGAGAAATGAGGGGAGATGATTCCATACTTCAAGGAACAACTAGAAATGCAATACGTGTGTATGACGCCAAGCCTCAACGCAGTCACCTGCTTGATCCGATGAATCATACAGGACTGAGACGTGGCGGGCAACCGTACAGGCAATTGGAATATATACACAGTGGAGCGGCCAACGGTTGCCGGAACGGGAATCTTTCATTGCGACTGTCCCGATCCGGCAAAATATGAGTTCTGGAAGCTAAGTATTTGTGCTTATGAAGAAGCCGTCGGGGGTGAAGACTTGCGACGGTCGCGGAGGCCATAATAGACTGCAATTGCAATGGCGACACCAAGCGGGAATAGGACCACCATATAATGTTGGAGGTGTGATATCGGATTCAGCTCACCGACTGAAAAATGAAAGCGCGAGAGATGCTCCTGATTGTCGCCGACCGAAACCAGCACAATAAACTTGCCGGGCTGTTCAAAGTTGTGCTTCACATCGATCGAACCCTTCGGGTAGAGTTTGGGGGAAAAGTGCACAAGGGTGATGGCTTCCAGGTCTTGCTCTGAACCCGTGTCTCGGATAATCCGAAACTCCACAGGTACGGATCGCAGTTCACGTTCAACGAAATCAAGGACTACGACCGTATTGCCGAGATCTGGAAGTTCCTGGCAGAACTGGTGCTCATGATGCGTGTCGGGCTGATAGCTGCTGAAATACATTTTGTAGGGGCCCATATGGATGACGCAGGTGTTTGCCGCGAGCTCATGCCCATGTTGGGCTCTTGCGGCAAGCGGCGTCCCGAGTGCTAACACCATCAGGCATACAACCGCTCGAATAAGAAATGTAAAAGACATCATAAAGTTCCTCATGATCATCTCGATCGTGTCTCTACGACCTATTGCGATACATTCGACAGGGTAGAGAAACCATCGGGATCGTAGTGCTAGGCCGCATTCCCTTTTTCGAGTTTTTCCCGTTTTTCACGGTTTCGCGTGTAGTAGTAAATGCCGACGACAATGAGCGTGGCTACCACAGGAACCATGTACACATTAAGGAGTTTTGAGAAGACCTTTGTTTCTCCTACGGAAAATGGGAAGCGGGAGACATAGGGTTGATCCCCTGTTACCGTGACGATACCAATAAAATTGCCTTTTTCCGGGAACATATGTGTGAAGTCAATCGAGCCATTGGGATAGACCTTAGATGGCAGGTGTAGAACTGTGATGGCTTCGAGATTGTCTTCGGACCCTGTATCCCTGATGATTCGAACCTCGGTCGGAAGGGATCGGAGTTCTTGCTCGATGTAATCAAGCACCACGACCGTTTCTCCGGTCCCTGGAATATCTTCGCAGAAGGGCTTCTGCTGCGTGTTGCCAGGTTGATAGCCCGTGAAATGCATCATGTAAGGGCCAATGGTCAATTTGCACATGTCTTCGGCCATGGAAAGACCGCCATGGGCGTAGGCCAACTCAGACAAGATCGGCCCTGACGCAATTAATGCGCCTCCTACCACGAGGAGTTTGAGATAAGAGAAAGGCTTCATAATATACCCCGCTAATTAGGAAAAAGGTGTAGGGAGTGAATATGAATCTATTGTGGCGTTTCTATGTCAGGTTCTGCGGAACGGCCACCGGCCTCTCAAGCCTCCTGATTTCGACATCTCATACCAAATGAGAGCCAGAACCAGTACTACCATGATCGGCCCGACCGCTTTGCG
Source organism: Nitrospira sp. (assembly GCA_029879905.1). Classification (GTDB taxonomy): domain Bacteria; phylum Nitrospirota; class Nitrospiria; order Nitrospirales; family Nitrospiraceae; genus Nitrospira_D. The sequence continues at coordinate 2,752 of JAOUPN010000029.1, forward strand.
TCCAGCCTTTGAATAGTCGACTTGCTGAACCTTCAATAGATAATATGAGGGACTCAACCCCTCCGCCGTAATGATGACTTTATAGAGGCCTTTTTCCAGGTTGGCTTCACCCCGTACGACTCCATCCGGGTGAGATGTCGGTTTCCAATAGGCGACGGTCTGATTTTCTTCCTCGCTCTCCGTTTCTCCCTGTCCTTTGATGATTCTTACACCGACCGGCATCGTCCGGAGACTCGGGTCTATGAGGTCTACGACCAGAAAAGTATCGCCGACATCGGGGATATCTGTGCAATATTGAGCTTTTGGTTCAAACTGCGGTTGATAGGCGCTGAAATGCACCATGTTTCCGCCCATGCGGCGTACGCAAATATCATCTTCAAGCGATACGGCTCCATGAGCCCACACGGTGTTGGGAGAGAGTCCCGCGCCGACAAGGAGTGCGATCAAAGCAGCCTGAATAACCCGACGATTCATGAATCCACACATACAAACATGTAGCACGTTCAATTTATCGAGAGAACTTACCATCCTGTAGACCGCTTATTCAAGGGTATCAATTCACTGCCGACAGGGAGGGTGCGAAAGACTTCTGGGTCGGCAAATAGGAGACCGACGGACGTGCTGTCTCAGAAAGCGGCTGAATCGCACGGAGAAATGTGACGAGAATGAGAACGGTAATCGGCGAAATCGAGAGGCGGAATCAAAAAGACATCATAAGTCGAGTTGACGACAGGAGAAAGAGCGATAATAATGACGGATAGCGCGTGTGAAGACCCACGACAAGAAGAGGCGCTGGAATTCCGGCAGCTTCTCATGAGAAGAGAGGAGGTCGAGCCTATGAAAGCGAAAGAGGGCGTCGTCAATATCCTGAACAAAGTCCTGACGGTTGATCTTACCGCCACCAATCAATATTTCGTGCACGCCAAGATGTGTGAGAATTGGGGGTACGAACGCCTGCATCATAAAGTGCGTGAACGAAGTATCGATGAAATGAAAGACGCCGAGAAATTGATCGAACATATTCTATATCTTGAGGGTGTGCCAAATGTTCAGCGGTTGAATACCGTTCATGTCGGGGAAACCGTTCCGGAACAGTTGAAGCTGGACCTCCAAGCCGAGCAGGAGATGCTGTCGCTTCTGAGCGAAGGGGTTGCGCATTGCGCAAACGTGGGGGACTTTACGACACGGCACATGCTTGAAGACATGGTCAAGGATGTGGATGCGCATATCGATTGGATTGAGGTTCAGCTGGAAACGATCAAGCAGGTGGGAGTTGAGAATTACCTCGCGGAACAGATTAAAACAGAATCTTGAGGTGGAAGATGAAAGCCAAAGAGGGGGTCATTGAGTTTCTCAATCAGGTGCTGCGATCGGAATTAACCGCCGTACATCAATATTTGCTGCATGCCGCGCTGTGCAAAAATTGGGGGTATGCACGGTTGCATGATCATTACAGCCATCTGGCCAACGAAGAAGTCAGCCATTCTTCCGGCCTGATCGACCATATCCTGTACTTGGACGGAACTCCTGATGTCGAGCATCTTGATGCTATCGCACAGGGGAGGGATGTAGCGGCGTTGCTGACGGCTGATCTGGAGTTCGAACAGGAAGATGCGGAGATGCTCCGTAAGGCTATCGCACACTGTGCCAAAGTCGGCGACTTTACAACCCGGCATATCCTTGAGCATATGATCGTGGATACGGAAGAACATATCGATTGGTTCGAAACGCAGTTGCGGGTGGTCAAGCAAGTCGGGGCGGAGCGCTATCTTTCGGAACAGATCAAAAAGTAAGTCTCTCCAAACCCTCTGTAGCCACTATGGGGGTAGAACGTTCGGATATGGGGGGTGGGGTCCCCGGGAGGGCGTGGGGACCCCACCGACAAAGTGGGAGGGGCAGGCTCCCACTTCGATGCCGGCGGGCATAGCGCCGGCGGTCGACTAGTTCTCTCTCAAAATGTGGCGCAGTGCCGGACGTCATACGTATCTGCCAGTATCCCTACAAGATAAGGGTCGAATTGGGTTCCTGATGCCACGCGCAGGATACGGAGGGCCACACGGTCGCGCATGGACCGATCCCAGGCGCCAGGGATCTGAATCGCTTCGAACGCATCGACCACGGCTAGGATTCTGGCGCCAAGGGGAATGAATTCCCCACGGATGCCGTAGGGATAGCCTGAGCCGTCCCACCATTCGTGGTGATGGGCGATCAGAACTGAGGCTTCGCGCAAGAAGGTGAAGGGTGCAAGCAGATTGGCTCCAAGTCTGGGGTGTTGCTGAATCGCGACGTAGGATGCGGGATCAAGTGGTTGTGTGGCCTGCCGATTCTGTTCTGGCAACATCAGCATCCCGATATCGTGGAGCAGGGCGGCGAGCTTAAGATGATGAAGGGCGGCAGCGTCAAGTGCCAAGGCTTCTCCGATCAGCATGGCGACAGCGGCGGTTCGAGTAGCATGACCGGCTTGCCATGGGAGCGCCCGATCAAGTTCCCTGCTCACTTGACGGACGAGGATGCTTTCGACGTCTCGACGTGACGCTGCCGGAAGTCTGAGTCTGTCGATTTTCCCAAGAAGCCTCTGGATGTTCACTACCGCCGGTTCGACCTGTTCAACGATATCGGTTTGCATGCCATCCTCCAGGAAAAAAGAAAAAGCCCAGGACCATCGATAGGATCCTGGGCTCTGGGTGTGAACCTCTGGCCGCTGACTAATTAGACAATCAGTGAGTCCGTCAGGTTTTGTGCCGTTGCCTTCTCGCCATTAAGGGTTGACCGACGATCCACATATCGTAGAGCGGGACGACGAGCATGATCAAAAAGCTTACGGTCATCAAGATGTCTCCGGTCAGCATCGTAAAGACGAAGAGCGGAGATACATACGTGATGAGCCACGGGGAGAGGAGATCAAGCATGACTCCGCCGAGCCCACCCCATGTTACGGCAGCCTTCAACCCATGGCCGACATCGGTGAGGTAGAGGACATGAATTAAAATCATAAACACGACCGGCATCGTAAAGAGATGAAAGTGCGTGATTTCTGCAAGTTCCCGAAACGACATCGGTTCGCCGAAGGTCGCGTCGGACCCACGGTAGTGATCGGCGATGCCCTGCGGAGATAAACTGGTCATGCTGTGAGCCCAGAAAAACGAAAACGTAAAACCGGCCAACATCAACAGAAGGAACAGCGTATAGAGCAGCCGAGTGTGGCGATCCGAATCGCGCAGTTTAAATTTCTGATTGAAGTTTCGCATGTGGGACGCAGGGTCCGCTTCCGTTAGTTTCCAAAAATTGAAGGGAGAAACCCAGTGTCCTTTTTCGCCGCCAATGTATCGCTGCCGATCCCGGCCGGCTTCAGATAGAATTCGTCGACCAGTACCAGCACCCGTTTGACGCCGGCGCTCATGGAGCGCACCGACATGGTGGCGCCGCTGATGTTGAGGATGTCTTTATTGATACGAACGGGATCGTTGGCGGTTTTGCCCTCGTATTGCGAATTGAATCGTTTTCGTCCAACCTCGCTCCCACGCGATTCGCGGAAGATTAAGAGCTCGACGTCTGACACTTGTCCTTTGCTGTCGATGCCGACCATGTAGGTCATCGGCTTGTGTTTGCCGATCGTATTCTGGACCAGCGCATAGCCGTCAACCTGGTTGCCGGTTTCCCCGATGTATACATCAAAAGACTCTTCCGGGAATTTCCAACCGATGCGTTCCTCGATCTCCGCCTTTTTGTTCGGGTCGAGGACGACGACTTCTTTACGGATCCGTTTGGACTTTGGCAGTATCGTCTTTGCCGCATCGGCTTCCGTCATGAAGACCTCGGCATGATTGAGCTCTGCCTCGGTGAGATGGCGACGGAGGTCCTTGTCCCATACTTTTTCAGCTGCCCACGCAGTATGTTGAAAAATAGGGAGGACCAATCCGGCCGTGACACCTAGAATCAGTGTGATGTAAGCGAACATCCGTGCTCCTGTAGTTTAAGGTCTAAGCGGTTTTCCAGATCGTGCATCGTTTCTGCCGATGGGTCTGTCGGAGCCCAACCAAAGAGCCGTGACCCTCCACGGAACACCCAGCTTTGTCGTTCTTCGATGAATCCGATCTGAGTTGTCCCATTCAGTCGTTTGACGTGGAGTGTCACGCGAGAGCGATCTTTACTGTTGTCTGCCATATCTCGTCGGAAAATGCCGTACGCTCGCCCCGGCATCGGGACTTCCAGCCAATCAGTAGCAATAAGGCCGTCGTCCTTATCTATCTTCCTGCTAGGACGGTCCTTGACGGCGTCGAGCGCCGCGTCCCATGTCCGATCATAATTGCATACCGTCAGTCGTTGTTGCATTCCACTTAACGCAGTACAGGCTGTAAATGAAATGGTTGCAAGTGTAACAACGACAAAACCCCGGAAGAGATACATGTACAATCCTTTGTTCATGAGGCTGCGTTTCGTCGAAATGACGGAACGCAGCCTGTGCTCACCTAGAAGTATGTGGCCATCTGAAGCAAGAATCCATCCCCATCCATCCGGCCGGCGGAGGTTCCGAGATCACCGACAGGCACGATTCCTCTAGCGTTGTCGTTTTGAGTGTTATATTGCCAGTTGAATTTGAACACGAAGTCTTCAACCGGGCGATAGTTGAGGCCCACAGTGAGCCGATCCAATTCTCGCCTGTTTCCGTTGCTGAGCGCCAAGGTGTGGTTATCCGTATCCGTGTCGATTTGTTCCCAACGCAGTGTGAAGGTAAAGGTCGAGCCTTCTCCGAAGTGGCTTGGAGCCAACTTTCGCAGGATTTCCGGCATGAAGTGGTAGTTGCCTTGCACGTAGTATCCGAACATGCCGGATGGTCCAATGATGGGATTGGTGGCGGATTTATTGTTGCTGATTCTGGACAAGGCCGCTTCTCCAATCAGCTCAAAAGGGCCGCGTTGGAGCGTCCAGTCTACAGCATAGATGCTGAGCCAGCCGGATCCAATAGCGCCGAAGGATGGTTTGTACTGCCCATGATAGGCGGATCCAGCGACCTCGATGCCCAACATGGGACTGATCGCCAATCGACCAACAACGGCTTTATTGTCGTCTCGATCCCGGGATACGCTGCCACGCGCACTGCGAATTCCCAAGTCAGTAATATTGCCTGCCGTATGGCTTACACCGTTGACCGCATAGACCTCATAGTCGATCTTTGAAAGCGCCGTTGGGTAGAACGTTCCGTAGATGCCGGCGCCGGTTTCATACCAGGTGCTGGGGATAATAAGTCTTGACACCATGGGACGGTCGACGAGGTCGTTCAATGGCGAATCGTGCAGTAAATTGAATTTACCGACCGGCATGAGCAAGATGCCGGCGCGGAGGTTGAAGGCTTCATTTACCAGATAGTCCAGCTGGGCAAACTCAACCTGAAGTGAGCCATCACCCTGGACGGTATTTGGTCCTCCGCGTTCGATCTCGATCTCAGCCGCGAATTTCACCCGGTCGGTGATGTCCGCGAAAAGGAACGGCACCAGTCGCTGTTGGCCGAAGCTATTGCGGCTGGGATTGTCCAGATTTTGGCGGGAAAGGATGTTGTACATGACATCGGCATAACCGCCGACCGTCACTTTGGGCATGCTGATAAACGGCTTGGCGTAGATGAGTTTGCCTGATCCCGTCGCTCCGAACCCCAGGGGAACCTTCTCTTCTCCTTTTCGTCCAACTGCAATGTCGGTCATTGGGCCGGTCGGTACTGGGTATTGCTTTGAAGGGGAACCTTCTTCTTGGACTTGGCGAGAATCACCTTGCTGTGCTTTTTGTAAGGCTTCTTCGAGTCTTTTGACTCGTTCCTCCAGGCTCTCTTCTGCAAAGGCTGGTGTAACCGCCAGCGCAAGGATCGAAAGAGCCCCGAGGAGTGACCGCATAATCATGGGTATCCTCCTTGGTGAGTGAGATGATGATCTGACTCGGGACTCGACGGTCTCTGGCCTGGGGGTTGTTTCTGGGTCATGCGAACAAAGGACCGAAACAGGATCAATAACAGGTTTCCGTTGGGGATAGAATGGGGTCATGATGTGAGTCTGCTCGCTCCTTCTATGGCGGAGAAGGGAATAACAACGATGCGTTTACACCGTTTGCACTTGAGCTCAAGTCCACTGTCCACAACCTTGGCAATCAACTGGCCGCACTCACAGCGGGTTTCACTGCAGCGGTGCGATTCGGTCGCAGGAGTCTTTGTCGTCATCATGGCTGGCCCAAGGTTATAGAAAGTGAAATTGAGAACGATTATTAATATCTCAATCATCCATCTTTTGTCAAGGCAACCGTCTGTATGAGAAAGGCCCATAGGTGACGGACCTGAAAGAGATGCAAGGGACTTTTTAATACTCTATAATTTCGCCATGTTGTCTCGTGAAGCCCGATCAGTGTCCGATTACATTGCCCGGCCTCCTTTGAGGGCAGGTAGCAGGCGAAGGATCCTACTCCTCCCGTTCTGTGTGACCCTATTACTTGCCGGATGCGCAGGGGTTTCATCCTCTTCTCCGCACGCGGTGGTGAAACGAGCCCAAATGCACATGGGGACGCTGGTCTCCATCACTGCGGTGGCTGCTGATCGTGAAACCGGTCACAAGGCCATTCAAGCAGGGTTTGACGAAATCAAACGGCTTGAAGGGTTGTTGAGCACCTGGAGTGCTACAAGCGAGCTGTCTCAGGTCAATGCAGCGGCGGGTCGTCACCCTGTCGGCGTCAGCCGAGAGACCTTTGAGCTTGTCGCCAAATCCATTGAGATGGCTCGACTCACAGACGGGGGATTCAATATTGCCGTTGGGCCCGCCGTCGAGGCTTGGAGCGTGACGGAGCGGCAAGACATCCCAACCGAAGAGGCATTGGAACGGCTGAAAGGCCTGATTGATTGGACAACTATTCAGCTGAATCAACAGGAGCAGACGATTTTTCTCCCTCGTCGGGGGATGAGGATTGACGTCGGCGGTATCGGGAAGGGGTATGCGGCAGATCGGGCGGCCACTGAAATGAAACGAGCAGGGGCGCAGGGAGGAGTGGTCGCTCTGTCAGGCGATATCAAAACATTCGGGGTTCTCCCGGATAGAGACGGCTTTCCGGTCGGTATCCGACATCCTCGCGAAGAAGGGGTAGTGATGGCAGTCATTGATCTCAAAGACGAAGCCATTTCAACGGCCGGAGACTATGAGCGGTTTTTTGAGCGAGACGGTGTACGGTATCACCATATCCTCGACCCCAAGACATTGCAGCCGGCCAGGACTTGTCAAAGTGTGACGGTTATTGGGAAAGAGGGAGTTCTTGTCGATGGACTCGATACGGGAATCTTTGTCCTTGGGCCGGAGCGAGGGATGGACTTGGTCGAGCATCTGCCGAATATCGAGGCACTGATCGTCGACCAACAGGGGCGCGTAACGGTTTCCTCCGGTCTTCGTACTCGGTTACGTGAATTCCAATAAACCTGCATTGTGCGGTTGCCCGCTGACTCTCTTGTCATTCCCGCGTGTATCTAGCGGGTATCCAGGGCATCTGGAGATCTAGATGCCCGCTTTTTCGTCGCAGGTGTCGACACAGGCGCGGGCATGACCACTGTTCTCCATCACCGTCTCATGTTCCCATCGTGCAAAGGGTTTTGGGTGCTCACTCACGATCTCACCGCTGAACTGGGGATTTCGTGATAAGAATTACCGCACGGTTTTGAGGTCGTAGACGATTGAGAACTTGATCGGCATATGAGGTCGATTCAGGGGCTGAGAGAGATTGACAGGTGGGCCGTTTGTGATGTCCGCAACGGCGACTTGATCGAGCGCTGCGTTCCCTGAACTTTTCACCACACGGACATCGGTTAATGTCCCGTCCTGATGGAGTAATGCGGTCACGGTGACTCGTCCTGTGACGCCCTCCGTTCGCAACATTGCCGGATAATGTTTATCAAGATCCCCAATCCATTTCGCCATCAAATTGGCAAGCCACTGATTGTCGGCCTTTGCTGGCTTGGTGTAAGCGGATGGAGCAAGCGCAGCGACTTGTCGAGGCGGTGACTCGTCTTTGGGGGTGGTATCGGCCTCCTCTTGAGCGGTATGCGACGGTTCAACCGGTGCGGAAGGCATAGGCTGGGAGGGGGTGTCTAACATCGGTCTTTCGAGGGCAGGGTCTGCCGGCTTAGCATCACGTTGTAAAGATGGAGGTGGTATTGCCGGCGCGGATGCGGGATGTGAAGGCGTGGGGGGAGTAGGAGGAGCAAGAGGTGCGATCGGCTCCGCTTGCGTGACCGGATGATCCGTTGTCTCTAGCGCCTTGGCCACAGGGACTTGCTCGGCTACAGGAGAAGGTATCTGCTCAGCAACCGGTTGTAGTGGTGGCGGCTCCGCGATGCGTGCCCGTTCAATCGGTGGTCGTTCCGATGGCTGTGTGGCCGGCGAAGTTATCGTCGGAGTCGACTTGGCTGCCGGTTCTACCTGTGATGTCTCAGACGACGATTGTTGTACTGTCGGTGCGGAAGATGCCGCCTGAGTTGTCGACTGGACCATTGCCACATCCCATTGAAAGGGCGTTTGCTGAGGAGCAAGCGTGATCTGTTGGATAAAGAGGAACGCGCCAAAGGCGATTGTTCCATGCAGAATGAGCGACACGGTCCAGCCGGCGAGATGCGCATCCGTTGAGAGGGAAGAGGCAGGCCGATCGATTTGTATCACAATCGAATGACCTCCAAACTGACCGCCTGAAACCCGAGTCCACGCACGTCGTCGACGAGCGCGACGAACTGTTCGAGTAAGGTGGTTTTATCCGCACGAACAACTACTGCCGAGTCTCGTGATTCGTTACGCAAGGCCTCTTCCAAGGATGTCGTGTGCAGCGGCCTGTCATTGAAGAATAACTCCCCGTCGGCATTCAACGTAATGACGATCGGGACATCTTGCCGGTCACCGACCTCCTTGGCCTTGGCAAGATTCACAGGAATTTGGCCGGTACTGATGAACGTGGCGGTAGTCAACACGATCACAAGCAGGACCAACATGACATCCACGAGCGGGATGACGTTGATCTGATCAATGTCCTGTTTCATGCAGAGCCTTATAGTGAGTCAGAAGCTCGGACACGCGCCGGCGCAGCACATTGTTCATAACGACGCAGGGGATGGCCACCAGCAAGCCGACAGCCGTCGCTTTTAACGCCAGGCTGAGACCGATCATAATGGTGTTGACCGCCATCGTACCCGAGGTGCCCATGGTATGAAATGTCAGCATGATCCCCAGGACGGTTCCCAGCAGGCCGATATAGGGGGCGTTGGCGGCGACCGTGCCGATGATCACCAATCGCTTGGTCAAGGTGATTTCCAGTAGCGCCGCGCTCGAGAACTGTGCCAGATCGACACGCCGATAGAAGAACCATCGCTCAACTGCCACTGCTACCGACCAAAGGCTGAGCAGCAGCAAGAGGCCGATAATTCCGTAATCGACGGCGTACTTCACCGCGTCCATCGCGTCTCCTTACATCTCTCTGTGTGGTCCGAACGGGTGGGGGAATCCGGAACACGTACGATCAACCGAATAATTATAGGAAATTCTTTCGTGAAATTGAAGCCGTCCCCCGCAAGATCCTCTGTCGTATCAAGCCGGCAATTGGTCGGTGCGAAATAAGACCGTATGTGAGGCGGCCACACGGAGTTCGACCGCCGTCTCTTCCTGGTAGACGGTGGTTGAGCTTTCGCTGCTATGTACGATCTGGCCGGACACGAGTTGAATAGTGTACAGATTTTCCGACCCTCTGAACTGCCGACCGACGATTTTGGGGCCGGCCGATTTATTCGGGGTCAGCCGAATATCGTCTGGGCGGATCATGACGACCAACGGGGTACCTTCATCGGCGTCCAGCGTGTTGGGAAACTCTCCGAGTTCGGTATGGACCATACCGTCTTGAACCTGTCCCGGGATGAAGTCGGCCTGTCCGACAAAATCCGCGACAAACGGCGTCGCAGGCATGTGATAGATGAGTTCCGGTGAGTCCATCTGCTCCAGCCGTCCTTCATTGAGGACCGCAATGCGGTCTGCCATGGCGAAGGCTTCGTCGTGATCGTGGGTGACCAAGACCGTCGTCGTTTTCATTCGTCGCAACAATGCATGGAGGTCGTGTCGCATGCGGCCGGCCATGTCGGGGTCCAGATTGCTGAACGGTTCGTCGAGCAGCAGCACGATGGGGTTTCGCACCAATGCCCGCGCGAGCGCCACGCGCTGTTGTTGCCCGCCTGAGAGTTCATGGGGATAGCGGCGTTCAAATCCCTCCAAGCCGGTCAGCTGCAGCATCTCTTGAACCCGATCCGCGCGGGTTGCTCGAGGCAGATTCCCGAGTCCAAACGCGATATTGTCCGTGACGCGTAGATGGGGAAAGAGGGCATACTCTTGGAAGACCATGCCGACGTGGCGTTCTTCCGTCGGGATGGCGTCGGATGGAGAGGACACTCTCCGCCCCGAGAGGAAGATTTCGCCGGACTGTACCGGCTCAAACCCCGCGATGGCACGAAGAATTGTGGTTTTGCCGCACCCGGATGGTCCAAGCAGACAGAGAATTTCACCTTCACGGGCGGCAAATGAAATGTCACGGATCGCCGGGCGGATCGGGTCATAGGCACAGAAAACCGACCGCAACTCCAAGACAGGAGAGAGGGAGGTCTCCGTATCCGGTGGACGATCTATTCCCCCGTTGTTCGCATCAGGTAAATGTGAGTCTGTAAACATGGTCGAACCTATGCCGCCCGCCAGTCGCGCGAGAGTAACAGCAACAGAGCCGGCAGGCCTACCAGGACGATAAGCAGCGCGGACGGCGCCGCCAGTTGATAATATTCTTCGCTGGCTTCAAGCCATACACGGATGGCCAACGTATCGAAACCGACGGGCCGCAAGAGCAACGTCGCCGGTAACTCTTTCATCGTTTGGAGAAACATCAGAACCCATGCGGCGATAAACCCGTTTCGGATGAGCGGCAGTGTGACGCGCCGCCAGATAGCCTGAACGCCCAGCCCAAGCGTACGGGCCGATTCTTCAAGGTTGGGCGTAATTTGCTGCAGCGATGGTTCCAATGATTGAAGGCCGGCCGGAAGAAAGTGCAGGACATACGCCACGACCAAGACGATCGCCGTACCGTAGAGAACGGGCATCAGTTGAAGAAAGAGGACCAGGACGGCCAGTGCCGCCACCGGTCCCGGCAGGACATAGCCGGCATAGGCGGCCTGTAAACAGCCGAGATGGAGCCAGGTGGGTTTTCTGATGGCGAGGTAGGCCAAGGGAAGACCGATCAGGACTCCGGCCGTAGCGGCGAGGGCCGACAGAAAGGTGCTGTTCCACACAAAACCAAAAAATCGGGAGTCCAGTCCGGCCAACGCTTCGGGAGAGAGACTCCACTGAACGAGGAGATAGGCCGGGACACCGAAGGCTGCGCCGACAACGGCAGCGAGCGAGGCGGAGAAGAGCATGGTTTGGGACCAGCCGCATTGAATTCGTGTCGGTGTCCGAAAGCGTCCCGTCGTTTGATAGAACCGGCTTTTGTGGCGAAACCACCGTTCGGTCATCAAAAACACCAGGGCAATGACCACCAGGAGGATGCTGAGGATACTCGCAGCCGTGTTATCCGACCGGCCCGTCATTTGTTGATAGACCGCATAGGTCAACGTTTGGTAGCGCAAGAGCGAGACGGCGCCGAAATCAGAGACGACGTACAGAACGACCAGCGCCATACCGGCCACGATTGAGGGACGCAACAGCGGCAAGGTCACGAGAAATGTCGTTCGCCAGCGGGAAACACCGCACGTTCTGGCGACTTCCTCGAAGGAGACGTTCAAACTCAGGAGTGCGCCGCGGGTGAGGAGATAGACGAAGGGAAAGGTGTCGAGTGCCATCACCAGGGTTGCGCCCCAGAAACTTTGGGGCGAAAAAATTCGGGCTTCAGGTCCGGCGATGGTTTGCCAGAGTTGTTCGACCGGCCCGCCGAATCCCAGCAAATAGTTGTACACATAGGCCAGCACATAGGTGGGCATGGCCAGGGGCAGTACGAGAGCGACTTCCCACAGTCGGCGTCCCGGGAAATCAAATCGTGTAATGACCCACGCGGTCGAGACTCCCAGGAGGAGCGTCAGTACGGCCACGGCTCCGGCAAGGGAAACGGTGTTGGTCAGTAACTCGGGAATGCGTGTGGCCCACAGGCGTTGCCAGACGGCCGGATCGGCGGAGAGAGCCAGAACGGTCACGTACCCCAGCGGCAGCAGAATCAGCCCAGCGCCGGTCAGGGCGATCAACTGGAGAGGGAATGAAGCATGGCGCCCTATAGCCGTCACAACAAACTCGCGTGTTACCTGAGACCGACGTGTTCGATGAGTTGCAGTGTCGGCTCACGCAGTTCGGCGAGCTTGGTGAGCGGAACCAAGGCGGCGCGGAAACTCTTTCGATCGACGAGGGCGTGATCCGCTTTGACGTCGGGGTGCAGCGGATATTCTTTATTGAGGTCGGCAAACATCTTCTGCCCGGCTTGTGCTACCAGGAATTCGATCAGGAGTTTGGCTTGATCGAGGCGGGGAGTATGTTTGAGAACTCCGATGCCCGCAACGTTCATAATCGCGCCCAGATCGCCTTCTTGTTGGTCCGGCATCACGACGGCCAATGGTGCCGTCGGTTGTGTGGCAAGATGCCGATAGACATAGTAATGGTTGACGATGCCCATGGCGACTTGCCCTTTGGCTACGGCATCCACGATCTGTGAGCTCTTCTGATAGACCTGAGTTCCGGCATTGTCGCGAAGGCCTTCGAGAAATTGCTTGGTGCGCTCGTCGCCCAATCCGGCTCGCATGACGGAGACGCCGGCCTGTAGATATTCACTGCCGGCATTCGGGATGGCAATTTTGCCCTTCCATTTTGGGTCAGCCAAATCGAACAGCGAAGAGACTTGATCCGGTTGCGCCATCTTTGTGTTGATGACGATGATCCAAAACCTTCCGGATAATCCGATCCAACTGTTGTCGGGCGCCCGGAATTGTGACGGGATGGCTCGTTCGACTTCTCGCATGTTCAAGGGACGCAACAGCCCCGCGGTTCTGGCCAACTCAAGACTGCCGGCGTCGTTGGTAATGAAGAGATCGGCTTGGCTCCTGGTGCCTTCTAGTTTCAACCGGTTCACAAGTTCGGTTGTTCCGGAAGAGAGCAAGTCAATGTGAATGCCGGTTTTTGCGGTAAAGGCATCGAATACCGGTTTGATCAGCCGTTCGGAACGTCCGGAATAGACGGTCAGGTTATCTGCGGCAGACGCGGTGTGCGGGAACACGAACCAGAGTGACACGAGCAGCGACAGCAAGGAGACGCACGTCACGGCATGTCGCGATTCCACACGCGATTGAGAGAGTGGACGCCGAAAAGAAGGCCACATCGTACGGTCCCCTTCCTGAAAATTGAAATTGATAAACCGTCTCAAGAAGATATCAGAAAACCGAGGCAGGGTCAATGACGGCAGCGGGAACAGAGGCCGTAGAGCTCAAGACGGTGTGTTTTAATCGTAAAGCCGTTTTGGGTGGCGACTTCTTCCTGGAGGCGTTCAATGTCGCAGTTTTCGAATTCCACAATCTTCCCACAGTCCGTGCAGATCAGGTGGTCATGATGACCTTTATGGGAGACATTGTCGTATTGCGTCTGTGTTCCGAAATGCCGCGCCTGTGCCAGTCCGGCTTCGCAAAAGAGGTTCAGGGTCCGATAGATCGTCGCCAGGCCTAAATGGGGGTCCTTGCGCGACAGCTGGTGATACAGTTCTTCTGCGGTGATGTGCTCTTGCTTCAGGAAGAAGTCAAGGATCAGCTCCCGTTGGCGGGTGTACTTCAACTGATGTTTCCCAAGATGTTCCTTGAGCACATCCATTTCTTTTGGGTGTTTGGACATGATTCCGCCCTCTTGGATTAAGAACGGTCATTAAAGACGAAACGACTCTATGGGGTCAAGAGCGTTCGGGACAAAGGATCCATCGGCAGGATGGTTTGACGATCTTTTGCCTGTCCATCTATAGTGCGCTAGCAGGATATTGAAAAAGCCCGCCGGCGTTTTGACGGTCAAGGCTGAGGCTAAGGAAAATACCAAGACGGCAATTCGGTCTTTCTGTACCCTCGGCCTTAACTTCGACCTTAGCCGTTTCGGTGCCCCTTGCCGGACGGCCACGTTGAGCCTCCTGCAGGGTTATGTGATGTCGTTCCATCTGTCAAGATTCGTGATGGCTTGAGGAATCCCGGTGAGTTGTTCCTCAGCTTGTGAGGGCACGCCATCCAGGAAATTGAAAGGACGCATGCGAACACCGAGTCAGATTGCCGTCGATCGAGCCCTTCTCCTCTACGTGCTGCATATGGCGGAACCGCACGGATTGATGAGCGATGTGAAGCTGCAACAGTTATGTTTTCTGTGTGAACTGCAAATGTTCGGTAAGAATCTCAAGGGGTTTCATTTCGAATTCTTCCGCTTTGCGTACGGCGCGTTCAGTAAAGACTTAGACAACGATCTGTTGTCGCTTCGCCGGAAAGAGCGGATCGAAAACTTCACCATTTCCGATGAGGCAAGGGAAGAGGTGATCCCCTTGCTGCTTCAGATGGCGGAAGGGGTAGAGGCCAACGAGAAGGTGAAAGATATCATTGATGCCGTCGTCGCCGTCTATGGGCCACATGATAGCGGAGCGATTACGGCATCCGTCGAGTCGGTGGAGCTCAGTACACCGCAGGAGCCGGAATTCAAAATTCCCATCCGAGACATCGTCTTTCATACGACGCTCCTTGTCCCCCATCGGATCGAGGCGAAGGCCGAGTTCACCGTGTCGCCCACCATGCTCGCCAAGCTCAATGCCGCCATGGGATACGACGGTAAGACGTCGGCGGATCTTCATAGTTGGTAAATCTCGCCGTATTTCTTTTCCGCATATGCCAGAAAGGGTTCAGGATCGACCGGGGATCCGGTGATGCGTCGAGACAGATGTTCCGGTGTGAACATGCGACCCCATCGGTGAATCTTTTGTCCCAGCCAGCGGCGTAACGACGTCAATTGTCCCGTCGCGATCTGATCCTCCAGATGGGGGATCTCCTTCATCGCCTGCTCAAAGAATTGCACGGAGTAGAGGTTGCCCAATGTATAGGTCGGGAAGTAGCCGAATGCGCCGAAGGACCAATGGACGTCTTGTAAGACGCCCTCCGTATCGGTCGGGGGGACGATCCCCAAATACTCCTCCATTTTCCGATTCCAGATCTCGGGCAAATCCTCCGGTCGGGTCTTGCCTTCAATCAGGTCCTGCTCGATTTCAAACCGCAGCATGATGTGGAGATTGTAAGTCAATTCATCCGCCTCCACACGGATGAGCGAAGGTTTCACGCAGTTGACGGCGGTGTAAAACCCTTCGGCACTGACGTTTCCGAGTTGGTCGTGGAAAGTCTGTTGCAGAATCGGGTAGAAAAAACGCCAAAATGTGCGTGACCGGCCGACGCAGTTTTCCCACAGCCGTGATTGACTCTCGTGAATACCGAGCGACACCGAGTCGCCCAACGGCGTGCCGTAATACTGCTGATCCAGCCCCTGATCGTAGAGCCCGTGCCCTCCTTCATGAATACAGCTAAACAAGCAGGATGGGAGATCGTGTTCATGCACATAGGTGGTCACGCGCACGTCGGTCGGATGAAACGAGGTGGTAAACGGATGGGCGGAGAGGTCCAGGCGGCCACGCTCGAAATCATAACCCATCGCCGTTAAGACCAGCCGCCCAAACTCGAGTTGGCTGGTGTGGGCGTAGGAACGGCGTAGAAACCCGTCATCGATGTGAACTCGGCTTTGGGTGATGCGCTTGAGCAACGGTACGAGACGGGCCTTCAGTTGGGCGAAGACGGGTTCGAGCGTCGCGATGGTGGCACCAGGTTCATATCCGTCAAGGAGTGCGTTGTAGGGCGAATCCGTATAGCCGAGATACTGAGCCTCTTCACGTTTGAACGACAGGACGGTGCGAAGGTTCGGAAGAAACATGGCGAACGAGTTTTTCTTTTTAGCCTCGACCCACACTTGCTGGGCAAGCGAACATTCACGGCTTAAGGCGATGACAAAGTCGGACGGCAGTTTTTTGGCACGGCTGAAATCCCTCCACACTTCCCGTAACAGCGAGCGGGAAGGTTCATCCCAGAGATCGCCAGGCTGATCAATGGCTTGGCCTGTCTCTGGATCGACCCATTGGGAAAGTAGTGATTCGATTTCAGAGGAGACCAGTTTCTGGTGGGCCAGCCCCTGAAGAACGGCGATTTGTTCCGCTCGCGCCTGTCCACCACCGGCCGGCATGTATGTTTCTTGATCCCACGAGAGCACCGAGGCGGCGCTATTGATACGTTGGATTTCTAAAAGTCGTGTCGTGAGGGGCTCCAATGCAGCAATCGTTTTCACACGAGGCCTCCTAATCTGTGCGCGAGTACGGAGTTTTGAAGGTTGAGGTTAAGGCTCAGGGTGAAGAAACAGAAGAGATTCGGTTCTCAACCTCAACCGTAGCCGTAACCTGCGTATACTCTTTCCGGGTACCGGACGGAATGCGATATGATGGCATCGAAGTGTACGCAACCTAGACAGTATTTTTCAAACCAGCGAGGTGTGCATGAAAGACCTGGTGCCTCAGGAGATCGAAGCCTATGCCCAAGCCCATTCACGGCAGGAATCTGCCGTTCGTCTGGCACTCCGAGATGAAACCCATCGGACGATGGAATACGCGCAAATGTTGGTCGGCCCTTTGGAGGGAGCGTTTCTGCAAATGATGACGCAGTTGGTGGGAGCCAAGCGGGTGCTGGAAATCGGCATGTTCACAGGCTATAGCGCCCTGTGCTTTGCCGAAGCACTACCGGAAGACGGGACGGTGGTGACGTGCGAGATCGACGAGGAGCCGGCGGCTGTCGCTCGTCGGTATGTTGCACAGACGCCGGTTGGGAAGAAAATCGACATCCGGATGGGGCCGGCTCTGGAGACGATGCAGACACTTACCGGTCCGTTCGACCTCATTTTTATCGATGCCGATAAAGTCAACTATCTCAATTATTATCAACGTGCTCTCGACCTGCTTGCGCCGAACGGGGTGATCTTGATCGACAATGTTCTCTGGAGCGGCGACGTACTCAAACAGCCGCCGCCGGATGAACGGACCGCCGCCATTCAGGAGCTGAACCGCACCGTAGCCAATGATCCCCGTGTTACGTCGGTATTGGTGACGATTCGTGACGGGGTGCTGGTGGTAAGACGGAGGGTGTGATGTGTGACCGGTGATGAACGAAGATGCCGATTGTAGAGTACGTAATTTATTCTACAACTCCGGAAAGCGAATTGACCCTACCATTACGTAGAGGTACACTCGCGCCTCGGAGCGTCGGTACGGTACCACGAGGAGGAAATCATCATGGCACTCTATGCGTTTGATGGAACGTGGAATGAGGACGAAGTCGAGGACGCGAAAGAGACCAATGTACTGAAGTTCTGCAAATGCCTCCCGGAGAATATGAATGTCTTTTATCTGGAGGGAGTCGGAACGCGGTTCGGATTTATTGGAAAGCTGCTCGGAGGTCTGGCGGGAGCAGGAGGTCGGTTTCGGATCAGCGAGGCGATGGAACGGCTGGATCGGTATTTCGCTGAAGGAGATCGAGTCATCGATATCATCGGATTCAGCAGAGGGGCGGCGTTAGCTCTGCATTTTGCCAATCAAGTGCAAGAGGAGACGCCCGGGGCTGAAGTTCGTTTTCTCGGCCTCTGGGATACGGTCGCCTCCTTCGGGATACCCGGCAATGATATCAATATCGGATGGGACCTCACCCTCCCTGATAATGTGACACACTGTTTCCACGCGATGGCGCTGGATGAGCGTCGGAGGAATTTCCCGCTGACCCGAGTCGTATCCCCTAAGGGAGGGAAGCCGGTCAAGGATCGGCTGCAAGAGGTGTGGTTTCGTGGGGTCCATTCCGATGTCGGTGGCGGGCAAAGTGTGGGCTTGTCGAGCATCGCGCTCTGTTGGATGCTCCGGCGGGCCCAAGAAGCAGGCCTTCCTGTGGTTGAGGCCAAGCTGAAAGAGCGTGAGGCCATGTGTGATCCGAAGGCCCCGATTTCCAAGAACCTTGACCCGATCAAGGATCCGCAGCGAACGATCAACCCCACTGATCTGGTGCATGAGTCGGTTGCTGCAAGAGGGCAGGCAGGGGGGATCGCGTACAACGACCCGCCTGCGGGATTGAATATCGCTCATGGATAGTGTGAGTCAGGTGGCTATTGGGACGGAGGAGTCGGACCGTGGCAGTAAATCGTCGTCGTTAAAGGCTCGAAAGGGGCAACGGGTGTCTCGCCCATTTGCGCATGTCAAAAATCTTTATCAGCCA
>JAOUPN010000174.1 GCA_029879905.1 Nitrospira sp.
TCCTTGGTGTTGGGATCACCGCCCTGGATCATAAATCCGGGAAGGACCCGATGGAAAATGGTGCCGTTGTAGAACCCGTCTTTGGCCAGCTTGATAAAATTCTCTACATGTCCTGGGGCGACGTCAGGAAGAAACGTGATTTCGATATCACCGAATTTCGTTTTGACCAGCGCACGAACCTCCGGCTTTTCCACCGTCGGCTTGACCTCGGGCTTTCCGGCACACGCCGCACACAGGACCAGTCCAACGACCGCAATGACACAACATCGGAGCGACTTCCGGACATTGAAACGCATGCAACGTGCCTCTATTCCGCCACGACGGTCATCTCAATCCGCTCATTGGGAAGATCTCTGGCGTTTCTTGGGAGGTTCACGATCTTGTCGGCCACCTCAATTCCCTTCACGACTTTTCCAAACACTGTGTACTGTCCGTCCAGAAAGTTGGAGTCTTTCACGACGATGAAGAACTGAGATCCCGCGCTATTGGGATCATTACTGCGCGCCATGGAGAGAATCCCACGTGTATGCGGGATATCGTTGAATTCCGCGTTCACACGCTCATTCGGCCCGCCCATCCCATATGTTTCCGGCTTGTTGGGGTCTTTGGTGTTCGGGTCTCCGCCCTGGATCATAAAGCCGGGAATCACTCGATGGAAAATCGTGCCGTTATAAAACCCCGACTTGGCGAGATTGAGAAAGTTTTCGACATGCTTGGGCGCCTTTTGGGGGAAGAAGGTCACCTCCATGTCGCCGAATTTCGTTTTGATGATCGCGTGTGGACCCTTTGCAGCTTCGGCATTCTTGGCGGAATCCTTATCGGCAGCCGATGCTGTGGTCGTCCCTCCCCACAAGATTCCTCCGCTCACCAATATCGCCGCCATCCATATCCATATCATTCGCGTCTGCATCGTTCCCCTCCATCGCGCCTGCCGTCTATAATCCATGTTTCTCCAGCGCTTGCTTGGCCGCCATTTGCTCCGCTTCTTTTTTACTGCGTCCCACTCCGAATCCGGCCACCTGACTTGCTATTTCGACCTCGACTTCAAAACATTTTTGGTGGTCCGGCCCTGACTCTTTGACCATGATATACCGTGGCAACGCCTCATGGTGCAGTTGGCACCACTCCTGAAATCTCGTTTTGTAATCATCACCGCCGGGCTTCGTCTGCGAAGAACCTATTCGATTCAGTTCTTCATCCAACACATCGAGCGTGAACCCTCGCCCCGCCTCTAATCCTCCGTCCAAATAGATTGCTGCGATGACCGCTTCAAGCGCGTCCGCGAGCAATGAATGCTTTTCTCGACCTTTCGATAATTCTTCACCTCGGCCCAGCCGTAAGGATGAGCCGAGATCAAGTCGTCTGGCTGCCGCAGCCAGTGAAGATTCACTGACCAACCCAGCTTTGAGCTTTGACAACGCTCCCTCGCTGAGTTGTGGATACCTCCCCGCGAGGTGTTCGCTGATGACGAGTGACAACACGGCATCTCCGAGAAATTCGAGCCGTTCGTTATGTCGTCGATCCGCCCCTTTGCGTTCGTTGACGAAAGATTTATGCGTGAGGGCCTCTTCGAGGAGCGCCTTGTTCTTGAATTGATACCTGACCGGATTATGCGGCAACTCGTCAGGAAGACCCGATGTCATTCGTCGCACATGCGCTATGTATCCGCCCGCTTGAAGATCAAACAGGCATTCACACCGCCGAACCCGAACGAATTGGACAATGCTGCGGTGATGGCTGAGGGCCTTGCAACATTAGGCACGTAATCCAAGTCGCACGCCGGATCGGGGTTCTCCAAATTGATTGTGGGGGGGAGGATGCCATGAAAGAGAGCCAAAACACTGAACACTGCTTCAATGCCTCCGGCCGCGCCGAGAAGGTGTCCTGTCATGGATTTCGTCGAGCTGACAGGAATGCTGTAGGCATCCTTGCCGAACACGGTCTTGATGGCGCATGTTTCAATCGCGTCTGCCATCGTCGAGGTCCCATGGGCATTGATATACCCGATTTCGCTTTTGCCGATTCCGGCATCAGCCAGCGCCAACTCCATGCAACGCACCGCCCCTTCACCCTCTTCAGGCGGTGCCGTGATGTGATAGGCGTCACTGTTCATCCCGTAGCCGATCACTTCGGCATAGACCCTTGCGCCTCGCTGACGGGCATGCTCCAATTCTTCGAGCACCACCACCCCGGCGCCTTCACCCAAGACAAATCCATCCCGGTCTTTATCAAAGGGCCTACTGGCTCTCGTAGGCTCATCATTTCTGAACGACAACGCTTTGGCCGACGCAAATCCGGCGACCCCCAACGGGGTAATTGCGGCTTCGGCCCCGCCGGCAACCATGACATCCGCCTTGCCGCGCTGAATCAAGCGATAGGCATCCCCGATACAGTGGTTGCCCGTCGCACATGCCGTCACGGCACAGGAATTTGGCCCCTTCGCTCCGATTCGAATGGCTACTTGCCCGGAAGCAAGATTGATAATGGTCATGGGAATGAAGAACGGAGATACTCTTCCGGGCCCCTTTTCTTTCAGGACCTTATGGTAGTGCTCAATCGATCCGAGTCCGCCGATTCCGGACCCGATATAGACACCGACCTTGGTCGCCTCTTCCGGCGCGACCTTCAGCCCCGCATCATCCACAGCCAGTTGGGCGGCCCCCACGGCGTAGTGGATGAAGGAGTCCATTTTTTTGATTTCTTTTTTCTCGATAAACTGCGCCGGATCGAAATCCGTGACTTCTCCGGCGATCTGCGCATCATATTCGGCAGGATCAAATTTTGTGATACGCCGAATCCCGGACTCTCCGGCACAAATGGCCTTCCAGGTCTTTTCGACGCCCGTGCCAAGCGGGGTCACCAATCCAAGACCGGTTATCACAACACGGCGTACGATGTGGTCAGACATGACGAAATGCGCCTTACGATTTTTCCTTGATGTAGTCCAAGGCCTTTCCGACCGTCAAAATCTTTTCCGCATCTTCGTCGGGAATCTCGATCGAGAACTCCTCCTCCAACGCCATAACCAGCTCGACGGTATCGAGCGAATCGGCGCCGAGGTCTTCGACGAAGGATGCCTCCGGAGTCACTTCATCCTCCTCTACGCCGAGTTGCTCGGCGATAATTTTCTTGACGCGCTCTTCAACGGTTGCCATTGCTGTGCCTACCTCCTTCCCCGATATGACTCCTGCTGCACCGTCCCAGGGGGATCTGCGACGGCTGCGTACCGATGTCGCCCCTCATGATTTTTATGCCATCAACATTCCACCGTTCACATGCAAGACATGGCCGGTAATATACGCTGCTTCCTCAGATACAAGAAACCGCACGGCGGCCGCAATATCCGCCGGAGTGCCCAGCCGTCCCAGTGGAATTTGTTTCTGCAGCGTGTCTTTCACGTCAGCCGACAGCCCATGGGTCATCGCCGTATCGATAAATCCCGGCGCCACCGCATTCACCGTGATATTCCGGCTGGCATATTCTCGCCCCACCGTCTTGGTAAATCCGATGACGGCGGCTTTTGATGCTGCATAATTCGCCTGTCCCACATTGCCCATCGCACCGACGATCGAGGCAATGTTGACGATTCGACCATACCGTTGCTTGGTCATCGCCTGCAACACCGCCTTCGTACAGTTGAATGTCCCGTTGAGATTGACCTGAAGCACTAAATTCCAATCCTCTTCCTTCATGCGGAGCAAGAGGCCGTCACGTGTAATTCCGGCATTATTCACCAGAATATCCACCTTTCCCAATGCCTTCGTCACCTGGTCGGCCATCGCCTTCGTATCACCGGAATCCGCCACGTTGACTTTGACATTCAACGCCTTGCGTCCCAACTTTTCAACCGCTTCGACGGTCTCACGCGACCGCTCAGGATCAAGGTCGGCGACAGCGATATCCGCTCCCGCCTGCGCAAGTGTTTCGGCAATCGCACGACCAATTCCTTGTGCCGCACCGGTCACAATGGCAACTCTTCCCTGCAATGACATTCAATACTCCTATCAATGATCGATCACACGGCCCATCAAGTCAAAAGTCATCACCTACGTGAATGCTCATCACCCATCCTTCGACTTTTAGACCTTCAAACTTGAAGACTCCGCACCGTTGCGTCCAGCGATTTGGGGTCATGTACGTTCAAGATCGTCGCACCGGGGAGAATACGTTTAATCAGTCCCGTCAGTACGGTTCCCGGCCCGACCTCCACAAATGTCGTCACTCCCATGTTGCCCATCACTTTTATCGTGTCTTCCCACAAGACCGAAGACGGTAACTGCCTGACCAGCGAAGCCTGAATCTCATCAGCCCTGCTGATGGCACGCGCCTCCGCATTGTTGATCAGCGGGGCCGACAAATCGGACCACTGAGCCTTGGCCAAGTCTTCGGCAAGCCGATCAGCAGCCGGCTGCATCAACGGCGTATGAACCGGCACACTGACCGGCAACGGGATGGCCTTCTTACACCCTTGTCCTTTGGCAAGTTCAATGGCGCGTTCTACAGCCGCCTTTTCGCCGGCAATGACGACTTGACCGGGCGAATTAAAATTCGCCGCCGCAACGATCCCAATTGTCGACGCGGAACGACAGACCTCCTTGACAGTATCCGGAGCCAGACCGATCAGGGCCGCGACAAGACCGGTTCCCGGCGACACGGCCTCCGACATATAGCGCCCACGCTTTTGCACCAGCCCGACCGCATCACGAAACGACACACCTCCTGCCGCCACCAACGCCGTGTACTCACCCAAACTATGACCGGCGACGGCGATAGGTTTGACTCCTGTCGGCTCCAATGTTCTCAAAGCCGCAATGCTGCAGACCAACAATGCCGGCTGAGTATACTCGGTGACATTCAGCCGCTCTGCCGGACCTTCAAAACACAGCGCGGCGCTGTCATACCCCAAAACCGTCGAGGCTTCGTCGTAGACTTGCTTGAGCTCAGGATAGGCATCGCACAATGCCTTACCCATCCCGACAGATTGCGAACCTTGCCCTGGAAATACCAGGCCGACTCCTGATTGCATAGGCTGTTAGATATCGTAGAAATCTCTTGGAATGTCAACGGGAAAAAGTTTTAAGCCTTGCGCCGAACTGCCGACGCCCCGATCAAAAACAGGGCACGGGATGGTTGAACCACCCCTTCAGAACCGTACTCCCTCCCGTTACCATCGAATCATGGCAGAAGCCCATGTGAGTCCGGCTCCAAATGCACCGAGCATCACCAGCGACCCGTCCTTGATTCGCCCTGAACGAACCGCTTCATCCAATGCAATAGGAATGGATGCCGCGGACGTATTCCCGTAACGATCAAGATTAATCATCACCTTCTCGGGAGACATACCAAGACGCTCCATGACTGCCGTAAGAATTCTGACATTCGCTTGGTGAGGGACATAGAGATCGACATCTTCCACCTGAAGATGATTCGCCGCCAATGTTTCCCGCGCCACGTCGCCGAGGGTTCTCACCGCAAATTTGAACGTCTCATTCCCTTTCATTTTAATGCACTGCATTCGTTCAGCCACGGTTTTTTCCGACGGTGGAACCCGAGACCCGCCGCCCGGCACGGTGATCAGCTCATTCAGCTGGCCGTCCGAACGAAGATGCGTCGAAAGAATGCCGCGCTCGCCCGTCTCATCGCCGGCACTGACGACGACCGCCCCCGCCCCATCGCCGAAGAGGACACAGGTGTTCCGGTCGGTCCAATCCGTAATCGCCGACATGACTTCCGATCCGATGACCAAAACATGATGCATGCCGGACTTGATGTAGGCATCCGCCACGGACAGTGCATACACAAACCCGCAACAGGCTGCCGACAGATCACATGCCCCCGCCTTGATTGCTCCGAGTCGGTGTTGCACCAAACACGCCGTTGCCGGCAGGGGGTAATCTCCGGTACAGGTGGCCACCAACACCATATCGAGATCGGCGGCGTGAACACCGGCCGCCTCCAACGCCTGCTTCCCGGCATGGACGGCAAAATCCGAACAGGCCTCCCCGGTCCCCGCAATACGGCGTTCACGAATTCCCGTTCGCTCCCGAATCCACTCATCCGACGTCGCGACCATTCCTTCAAGGTCGGCATTCGTCAAGACCTTGGTCGGAGCATATGAGCCGGTACCGGCGATATAGGCCTTCATGAGTCCGTTTCCACCGATGGGAGAGAAAGGCTTTCTTCGATATTTCTCTGGATGAGATCGCGCACCTGTCCTTCAGCCATACCCTTCGCTCGACGAATCGCGTTTTTGATGGCTTTGGCCGATGACCGACCATGGCAAATCATCGTGACGCCGTTGACTCCGAGCAACGGAGCCCCACCGAATTCGGCATAATCGATTCGACGCTTGAGTTTTTTGAGAGGGCTCGCGATCAGGGGATACGCCATCCTCCCGAAGAATGACGCGGCGATCTCTTTCCGGAGCAATTTACCGATGGTTTCGGCGACCCCCTCCGATATTTTCAGTGCGACGTTTCCGATGAAGCCGTCACATACAACCACGTCCGCCACACCGCTGTACACTTCACGCCCTTCTACATTGCCGACGAAATTCAACGAACTCGCTTTTAAGAGTTTAAAGGCCTCTTTGGTGACTTCGTTCCCTTTGCTGTCCTCTTCACCGATGCTTAACAAACCCACACGCGGGTTCGGTTTGCCGAACAAATTCTTTCCGTATTCATTGCCCATCACGGCAAACTGATGAAGATCCTTGGCGCTGCAATCCACATTGGCCCCTACGTCGAGGAGAATGGCCTCACCCGTCACCGTCGGCAAGCTTGTGGCGATTGCCGGACGTTCCACTCCCTTTGTCAGGCCCAAGAGAAAGAAAGAGGCTACCATGCTGGCCCCGGTATTCCCCGGACTGACGACCGCATCGGCTTCGTTCTTCTTCACCATTTCGGTGGCGATCCAAATCGACGAATCTCGTTTCTTCCGAACCATCGAGGCCGGAGGCTCGTGCATCGAAACGATTTGTGAGGCATGACGAACAGACAGGCGAGGGTCCCGACATCCGAGACGCGCACATTCTTCCTGCAACAGCGTCTCATCACCGACCAGAATCACGTCAACATCTGATTCCCTGACGGCCTGGAACGCACCTTCGATACAAGGGGCCGGACCGTGGTCGCCTCCGACCGCGTCAAGCGCGATTTTTATACGGGGT